>JAFZRK010000162.1 GCA_017619905.1 Bacillota bacterium | reverse complement strand
TCAGCGAGCTCTGCGGCTGCGGCGTGGCGTTCAAACTGGCGCAGGGCATGCAGCGCATACTGGAGCAGAGGGGCGACAGCCGCTTCACCAAGGCGAAACTGAATTCCCTGCTGGATCTGGTGGCGATCTCCACCGTAGCGGACATAGTGCCGCTGCGCGGAGAGAACAGAAATCTCGTAAAGTACGGCCTGGACAGGATCAACAGGAAGGAGCGCGCGGGGCTTACAAGTCTTCTGAACGCGCTTGACCTTTCCGGAAGGATAATTGATTCTTTCAGCATTTCGTATATAATAGCACCAAATCTTAATGCTCTGGGGCGCATGGGAAGCGCGGGGCCCGGAGTGGAGCTTCTGGAGAGCAGGAGCAGCGCGGAACGTCTGGACGAGCTCGCGGAGCTTACCATAAAGACCAACATAGAGCGCAAGGCCGAGCAAGAGAAGACTTTCCGCATATGCAGGCAGCGTCTTGCTGAGGGAAACTGCGGCGATTACGCGCCGGTGATACTTGCGGAAGGCGCCCACGAAGGCGTCGCGGGAATCGTAGCGGGCAATCTTAAGGAACAGCTTTACAGACCGGTGTGCATAGCGACTCCCACGGGAGACGGCATGCTGAAAGGGACCGGCAGGTCCATACCGGGCGTAAACCTGCACCAGTGCCTGGAGAACTGCGGCGACATATTCACAAGGTTCGGCGGACACGCGGGTGCGTGCGGCTTCAGCTTGAAAGAGGAGAACCTGGGGATATTCCGCGAGCGCATGCAGGAACAGGTCCGGGCTCTGGCCGACAAGGATCCGGAGCTCTTCACGGAGACCATCTACATAGAGCACGAGCTCACGTCCGCGGAAAAGAACATCGGCTACGCGGAAAAACTGCAGCTGCTGGAGCCCTACGGCGAAGCCAATCCGGTGCCGCTTTTCTGCATAAGGAACGCGCAGGTGGGTTCCGTAAGGACCATGGGCGCGGACGGACAGCACATACGCTTCACTGCTTCTACGGACGACAGGATCCCTGTGGGCTGCGTCCTGTTCGGAAGGGCGGAGCAGTACAAGGACATGATCTTCGGGCGCGGCAGGATAGACGTCGCCGGAGAACTGGACATAAACGAATTCAGAGGAGAAAGAAGATTGCAGATGCGCGTAAAGGACATACGCGAATCCGGGCAGGAAGGTAACAATGTATATTAAAAAGGGCTTTTTCATAATACTTCTGGTGGTGGCGCTGATACTGGGCGGCGTAGGCGTTCTGTTCGCGCAGCGGCTGGGCGTCAGCAACAGCAGTCTGCTTACGGATGATGAATACGAAGACTACCAGTACCTGATCAACACATACGGCAAGCTGGATGACATAAAGCACTTCGTAGAGGATTACTACTACGTGGACGTGGACGAGGCCGCCCTCATAGAGGGTACCTACTACGGACTTCTGGAAGGCCTTAACGATCCCTATTCCGAGTACGTCTCCGCGGAAGATTACGCGGACTATATTGCCTCCATGCGCGGCGAGTATTCCGGCGTGGGAATGTCCTTCTACGGCAACGAGGACGGCGTTCTGGAGGTAGTCAAGGTCTACAGGGACAGCCCGGCGGAAAAGGCCGGAATGCAGCCCGGAGACATAATCGTTAAGGTCAACGGCAAGGAATACTCCGGCAGCGAATCCAACGAGGCAGCCGTAAACATAAGGGGTCAGGCAGGCACATCCGTGGACATCACCTACAGGCGCGACGGCGTGGAGAACACGGTCACGATAGTCCGCGCATCCATACAGGTGGAGACCATCGAGTACGAGATGCTCGAGGACAACATCGGCTACATCTACATCGACGGCTTTGAGATCGCCACCTCCAAGGACTTCAAGGCGGCACTGGATGATCTTACCGCGCAGGGCGCAAAGGGCCTCGTGATAGACCTCCGCAACAACGGCGGCGGTCTGGTGGACATCTGCGTGGAGATAGCGGACATGCTGATGGACGAAGGCACCGTCGTCTATACGCAGGACCATAACAATAAAAAGGATTATTACACAACAAAGAAGGGCCGCACGGAGCTTCCGTACGTTCTGCTGGTGAACGAGTATACCGCTTCCGCGTCCGAGATACTGGCGGCGGGCATACAGGACAACAACGAAGGACAGATCATAGGCACGAAGACCTATGGCAAGGGAATAATACAAAGCTTATACACCTGGGACGACGGCAGCGCCGTCAAGATAACGATAATGCAGTACTTCTCGCCGTCCGGAAAGACCATACACAAGGTGGGCATAACGCCCGACCACGTGGTGGATCTTGTGGAAGGAGACGAGACGGACTATCAGCTCCAGAAAGCTCTGGAGGTACTTAAAACGGAGGTAAAATAATGTTTCTGTTCGCAGCCCCGTCAATACTTCTTATAATACTGGCCATCCTGCCGGCCGTCTTCCTGATGTTCTTCATCTACAGGGAGGACCGCCTGGAGAAGGAGCCCCCGAAGATGGTCCTGAGTCTGGCCATCCTGGGCGTGGTATCCACGTTCCTGGCCATGATAACGGAGACCGTCGGCATGGCGCTTCTGGGCAACTGGTTCTCGGAATACAGCGTCGCCTACAGAGTGCTGCTGTACTTCATAGTCGTGGGCCTTTCCGAGGAGGGCTTCAAGTATCTGGTGCTTAAGATAGGCACCTGGAGGAGCGCGGAATTCAACTGCAAGTTCGACGGCGTCGTGTACGCCGTGGCGGTATCGCTTGGATTTGCGGTGTGGGAGAACATCAAATACGTGCTGACCTACGGATTTGCGACCGCTCTGGTAAGGGCAGTCACCGCGGTCCCCGGGCACGCGTGCTTCGGCGTCATAATGGGCGCCTGGTACGGACTCGCCAAGAGAAAGCAGCAGCAGGGATGGAACAGCGCTTCCCGGCTCGCGAGGTTCCTGGCGGTGCTCCTTCCGACCATAGTCCACGGTATCTACGACTACATCGCCACGGCGGAGACCAGCTCCATACACTTCATAATGTTCGTGGTGATAATGTTCGCGATCTGCTTCTACACAGTCAAGCGGCTGTCGGCGGACGACAAGTACCACAACGATGAGGCGGACGACTCAAGCATAATAGATATTTAACTATAAGAGTTTAAGCGGCGCGGTCTGAAATGACCGCGCTTTACTGAAACGGCGCATCTTTCTGCGCCGCATGCGTATAAAGATGACGACACTCACCTGGGTCGCTCTGGCGATCTTTGCAGTTACATACATACTGATATTCGCGCTCAAGAACGCAAGGCCGTACATAGCGCTTGCTTCGGCTGTCGTTTTTGTGGTGCTCGGCATCACGCGCATCTTCCCGGATTTCTCCTACAGCCCTCTGGCTGCGCTTAAGGAGATAGACTGGAACGTGCTCATGATGATAGTGGGCATCATGGGCACGGTCGTTCTTTTCAGCGAGTCCGGGATGCCGAGGCGCATGGGGGACATTCTCATCTCCAGGGTGGGCTCCGTCAAGTGGATGATAGTCCTCATGAGTTTGTTCGCGGGGATAGTTTCCGCGTTCGTAGACAACGTTGCAACGGTGCTCATGATAGCGCCTATAGCGCTGGCGATCTGCAGCAAGCTGGAGATAAGCCCGGTGGCGATGGTCATCTGCATATCAATTTCTTCCAATCTTCAGGGCGCGGCCACGCTCGTAGGCGACACCACGTCCATACTTCTTGCCAAATTCGCGGGCCTGGACTTTACGGACTTCTTTTTCTTCCGCGGAAGGCCGGGCATGTTCTGGGTGACCGAGGCCGGTGCCGTTGCCAGCGCTCTTATAATCATCTTCATGTTCCGCAAGGAGAACAAGAAGATACCGCCGATAGAAGTCCTGAATGTAGAGGACAAGTTCCCGACCGTGATGCTCGTCGGAACGGTGCTGGCTCTTATCGCGGTGTCCTTCATTCCCTATAAGGACGCTGCCGCTCCCGGTCAGTTCTATAAACCGGACTGGACGAACGGAGCCCTGTGCATACTATTCATGATAATAGGCATCGTCAGAGGCTGCATCAAGAGGCGTTCCAAGGCGCCGCTGCAGAAGGTCCTGATAGGCATAATCGACGAAAAAGACACGCTGATCCTTCTTTTCGGGCTGTTCATCGTTATAGGCGGCATACGCAGGGCAGGCATCATAGACCTTATCGGCAAAGGCATATTCAACCTCTGCGGAGGCACCACCAGATCCGCGCTGTTCGTGACGTTTACGGTGATAGTGTGGATGTCCGTTGTGATCTCCGCGTTCATAGACAACATTCCGTACGTAGCTACCATGCTTCCCGTTGTAAGGTCGCTGGCGGCCGGCTTTGCTGTTTCTGCGGATCCAGCTGTGGTGAACAACAGCGCCACGCTGCTGTATTTCGGTCTGCTCGTAGGCGCCACTCTGGGCGGCAACCTTACTCCAGTGGGCGCTTCCGCCAACATCACCGGCCTGGGCATACTCAAGGCGGGCGGTCATACAGTTGAGAACAAAGATTTCATGAAATACAGCGTGCCGTTCACGCTCTCCGCGGTGCTGGTCGGCTACGTTCTTCTCTGGATCATCTGGATGTAGGCAGGTTCCGCCATGACTATCCGGCTTATCAGAAAAGAGAGGGGCAAAGTATACAAGTCAGCGGACATAGTGCGCGCCTTATTCGGCCATGAGCTGGATCACGATGAGGAACGCGCTCCGCATCTTAAGGGCCCGGACTGCGAGGGCCTCTTCATTTCCATCACAGACACCGTAAACTACTGGGCCTGCTGCATAGAAACGCACCCGGTGGGTCTTGACATGGAGGAACTGTCGAGGGTGGTAAAGCCGCAGACGGCAAAGCGCCTCCACAAGGACGAGCAGCAGTACCTTTCTGCGCTCTCCGAGGGGAGCAGCGAGTGGACGGAGGAGTTCTTCTCCTTGTGGACGCGCAAGGAGGCCTGGTCTAAATACAAGGGCAAGGGTCTGTCTTTGGACTTTTCTTCTTTCTCGGTGCTGGAAGGCCGGCTCGAAGGCGTTCCTGTCGCCAGCTTCAAATACAGGAATCTGATGTTCGGAATAGCGGGGGATACGGAGGCCAACGTTCAGCGCGTGCAGTACGACGCGCCTTTTAAGAAGAACGCGCTGGACTATGCTGCGGGGCTTCTGGACGCCAGGGCGTATTCGTCCGCGGAGCTTAAGAAGAAGCTCGAAGACCGCGGCTATCCGGCCGAGGAGACGGAGCAGGCGCTGGAAAAGCTGAAATACTACGGCTACGTTAACGACGAAGCCTTTGCAGAGGACATGGTCCGCAGAGGAGCAGAACAGGGCAAGTCTTCGCGCCGCGTGGAAGCGGAGCTTAAGCAAAGGGGCCTGGACAAGGAGACCGCCGGAAACGCCGCGGAAGAACTTAAGGAAGGCGACTTCGACAGAGCTCTTAAGGAAGCGCGTAAGCTCCTGGAAAAGGCCGGAGGGCTCCCGGCCGCGAGCATCGAAGACGACATAGGGCGCACCGAAGAGGCGCGCGAGCGTGTAAGGGAAGCGTACGCGAAACGTCAGAAAGTGCTGGGAAAGATCTCCCGCAAACTCTCGGCCCTGGGCTACGAGGCATCCGTGATCTATTCCGTGCTGGATGAGATCCGCGGGTGAGTTGTGCTCTGCATGTACAGATGGCGATGCGCCGCCCGGATATGCGATAACTGTCCGCGGCTGCTTACGGCAGTACTTGCCGAGCGGTAGAATCAATGATATTATTAATAAGTTATGGAATCGCCGCTGCATAACAGCGGCGTATCAGTGATATAAGGGTATCAGAAAATGTACAAGAACTTATCGGACAAACCTATTGCTCAGGTGCAGCTCGCCCAGGCGGACAAGTGGGACGAGATGGACATGCTCCAGAAGTGCGTGGACCTTAGGGAAGGTCAGCCGAACTTCCTGTTCTACGAAGGGCCCCCGACGGCCAACGGCAAGCCGGGCATACACCACGTAATAGCACGTACTCTTAAGGACTCCGTCTGCAGGTACAAGACCATGCAGGGCTTTAAGGTGCGCCGCAAGGCCGGCTGGGACACTCACGGACTTCCGGTGGAGATAGAAGTCGAAAAGCAGCTGGGCTTCTCCGGCAAGCAGGACATAGAAAAGTACGGCATCAAGGAGTTCAACGAGAAGTGCAAGGCCTCCGTATTCACCTACGAGGCGATGTGGCGCGACATGACGCACCGCATGGGCTACCTCATCGATCTGGACAACCCGTACATCACCCTGGACAACAACTACATCGAGACCGGCTGGTGGATAATCAAGGAGTTCTTCAAGGCCGGACTCATCTACGAAGGACACAAGGTAGTTCCTTACTGTCCGCGCTGCGGAACGGGACTCGCTTCGCACGAGGTGGCTCAGGGCTACAAGATGATAAAGGTAACGTCGCTCTACGTCCC
>JAFZRK010000161.1 GCA_017619905.1 Bacillota bacterium | reverse complement strand
GTCTATCTGAACTCTCCTATCGCTCCGTAGCCGGGCTTGAGGACGTACTTGCCCTCGGTGGTAAGGACAGCGTAAGATCCGTTGAGCTTAACGGAGAGATAGTTTCCGCACACTGCCATCACCGGGCACTCTTCCGCTTCGGCGGCCATGAGTATCTCGCCTTCGGCATCGATGAGTCCCCAGTATTTTCCCTTGGAGACCAGGGCTATTCCGCTGCAGAACGCGCCCTTGTCGCTGTCCTGTCCGCTGTAGCCGGTCTTGAGCGCGGCGACGTCGTCGAACTCGCAGGGGATGACGACTTCGCCAAGGTCGTTGATGAAGCCCCAGCCCTCGCCGTCATACACTGCAGCCAGTCCTTCGGAGAACGGCAGCGCTTTCTCGTATATGCATCCGACCACTCTGTGGCCGCTCTTGTTCATGTATCCGTAAAGTCCTTCGGCATCCTGCACCAGGTACATTCCGCCTTCGCAGTGAGCTATGCTCTGATAGATGCACGGGGCGACCAGAGCTCCGGTATCCGAAGCGAGTCCGCAGAGTCCCTCGGAATTCCTGACTACTACGAGCATGTTGTTGTCGAAGCCGGAGGGGGAGGCGTCCATCCCGGACGGAAGCGACGCGAGCGCCTTTCCGGAAGTGTCCACGACGTAGGCCATCTCCGGGTATCTGTCCTCCTGCCTTTCGGCGAGAGTGGCGTTGGTGGTGCGCATGACGACTGCCTTGCCGTCCCTGAACGGCGAAGCGACCTCAACGTACTTGAGCGTCTTATAGTTTACACCCTTGGTGGCCGGCAGCTTGTTGATGCTGAAAGCGGCCTTCCCTTCGGTATTGATGTAGAGCGACTGCTGGACATAATCCAGAGGAATGGTGACAGCGGCGATGCCGTCCGAGAACGCGCCGGCGGCCTTTATCGGCTGCTTCTCAACAGCGGAGAGGACTTCCTCCCCTGTCCTGCTGATGTAGATGTAGTCCTCGTACATATCCTTGGCGATGCCGTAGTCACCGCTGAATTCGTAGGTCTGCTTGTACGTGGGAGGAACGATCCATTCACCCTGAAGGTTTATGTAGCCCCAGAGTCCCGTGGTCTGATCCTGCGCCGGCGCCAGAAGCTCCGCGCTGTAATCATTGGCCGCAACGAGCTCTATGACGGTCTTGTAGGCCATCTTCTCCTCGAGCGAGAGCTCTTCGTAAGGCGTGGGGCCTTCCGGAGTCTCTTCGTTGTTCCTGCCGGGGATGGTGTTGGTGGTGCTCAGCTGAATGGTGCACGCGCTCATTCCCAGGATCATTGCTGCCGCTAATAAGATCGATAAAAGTTTTTTCATGTGCATAAGCTCCGATATTACTTCTATTTTTTCTTCTTGACTTCTGTCTTACTTCTGCTCGGGCTTCCAGGATGACTTGAGCCCTACTATCTGGTTGAACACCGGGGCGCCCTCTTTGCTGAGCACGCTGTCGGCGATGTAATATCCGCTCCTGAAGAACTGGAAGCGCTCTCCTGCCTTCGCCTGCGCCACGGACGGCTCCGCGTACGCGGTAAGCTCCGTCCTGGAGTTGGGGTCGAACTCGTTCTTTCCGGTCTCCTCGTTAGGGTACGCAAGGTATCCGTACTCGCGCACCGGTACCCTGACCGCGGTCTGAGCATCCACCCAGTGGATGGTGCCCTTAACCTTGCGGGAGTCCGCGCCCGGCGTTCCGCTCTTGGTGTCCGGGTCGTAGGTGCACAGGACTTCCGTTACGTTTCCGGCTTCGTCCTTTACGACGCCCGTGCAGGTTACGAAATACGCTCCCTTAAGGCGAACTTCGTTGCCCGGGTACAGGCGGAAGTACTTCTTCGCGGGCACTTCCATGAAGTCGTCCTGCTCTATGTACAACTGTCCGCTGAAAGGCACCTCGCGGCTGCCCATCTCGGGAACGTTGGCGTTGTTCTCTACGGCGCAGAGCTCGGTCTTTCCTTCCGGCCAGTTGGTTATCGTAAGCTTGATGGGTCTGGAGATGACGAAGCGGCTCTCTACCTTGTTCTTGAGGTCGTCGCGCACGAAGTACTCCAGCTGGCTCATGTCTATCAAGCTGTTTGCCTTAGCCACGCCTATCGCGTCGCAGAAGGCGCGTATGGCCTCCGGCGTGTAGCCGCGGCGGCGCATTCCCGCTATGGTGCAGAGCCGTGGATCGTCCCAGCCCTCTACCTGACCTTCCTCAACGAGCTTCTTTATGTTGCGCTTGCTCATTATGGTGTTGGTGAGGTTGAGCTTGGCGAATTCTATCTGCTGGGGAGGTTCCGGCCAGTCCGTGTTGGCCAGCGCCCAGTCGTAGAACGGTCTGTGGTCCTCGAACTCCAGCGTGCAGAGGGAGTGCGTAATGCCTTCTATGGCGTCCTCCAGCGGGTGCGCGAAGTCGTACATGGGATAGATGCACCACTTGTCGCCCGTGTGCTGATGGGATACGTGCAGCACGCGGTAGATGACCGGGTCCCTCATGTTGATGTTGGGGGAAGCCATGTCTATCTTCGCGCGTATGCACATCTCGCCGTCCGCGTATTTTCCGGCGCGCATGTCCTCAAAGATCTTAAGCGATTCCTCGGGGCTGCGATCCCTGTTGCGGTCGTTGACGCCGGGCTCGGTAAGGGTGCCGCGCGTGGCGCGCATCTCTTCCTGAGTCATGTCGGAGGCGTAGGCCAGACCCTTCTTTATGAGGGTGCAGGCGCACTCGTACATCTTCTCGAAATAGTCCGAGGCGTAGTTGAGGTTTGCCCATTCGAAGCCCAGCCAGCGGACGTCGTTCTCTATGGAACCGACGAACTCGTCGTCCTCCTTTACGGGGTTGGTGTCGTCGTAGCGGAGATTGCAAACGCCGCCGTACTTAAGCGCGGTGCCGAAGTTGAGGCATATCGACTTTGCGTGCCCTATGTGCAGGTAACCGTTGGGTTCCGGCGGGAAACGCGTGATGATATTATGCGAATATTTACCCTCCGCGATGTCCTTTTCTATGATGTCGTGAATGAAATTTCCTTCCACGTTTAGTTCTCCTTAATGGGTATGAATATGCTCCGCGCGGGCCGTTTGATCCGCACGAAAACTAATGCCTAGACTATTCCACCTTAAATAATCTTGACGATATATTATACCCTATCTTATATATACTTGCAAATGAAATAAATATTTCGGTTTTTTTGCAAAACCGCTTGATTTATTTTGCCATATTTGCTATTTAATAATATACGTTGCATTACTGAACGCTTAACGGAGGCAGCCATGACCATAGACGCAATAGATGCCAAGATTCTGGAAGTTCTGCAGGAGAACGCGCGCGTTTCCATTTCCGAGCTCTCCAAGAGGATCAACCTGTCTCTGTCCGCCGTCAGCGAACGCCTTAAGAAGCTGGAAGCCAGCGGCATCATAATGCAGTACACCGCGGTCCTGGACCCCATAGCCATGGACAAGGAACTGAGCGCCTACATGATGATCAACGTGGACAATTCCGGAAGCATCACGGAGCTGATAAAGCTCATAGAGCATTCCGAGGAGATCCTGGAAGCGTATTTCGTGGCCGGCGACTGCGACTACATCCTGCGCATCGCCACCAAGAACACGGCAACTCTGGCGGCTCTGGTCAACAAAGTCAAGGCCGTAAAGAGCGTAAAGCGCACCGAGACCACCATCCTTCTCAACAAGTACAAGCAGCTCTACAGCGTCCCCCCGCAGGCGAATAAACTGTAAACGCAAAAAACAACAAGACCGCCGGAACTTATCCGGCGGCCTTTTTCATTTGAGATCTTTATTTCTTGGACTTCTTGCCTTTGGCATTCTGGGCGCGCTGCTTTTCGGCGGCTTTGGCGGCCTCTTCCTTGGCCTTGGACCTGTTCCTTACGGAGCGGGGGATCTTTCCGCCGGCTTCCTTAACGGAGCGCGGCCCCTTGACCTTGAATACGCTGGCGTCGTGAGCGGCTGCCATCTCGGCCTCTATCCTGGCCTCCGCGGCTGCCATCTCGGCTTCCTTTGCGGCGGCGATCTTCGCCTTTTCCGCGTTGGCCTTGTCCACGGCCTTCTGCGCCTTGGCCTTCTCCTTCTCGCAGTAAGCTACGGCCTCCTCCAGGGAGATGCCCTTCTGCTTGGCTATCTTATACGGGTTGAGCTTCTTGGCGGCATCCAGCGCGTAGTAGACGTCCGTCTGAACGGCCTGCTTCTTG
>JAFZRK010000160.1 GCA_017619905.1 Bacillota bacterium | reverse complement strand
TCTCCGGGTTGGGTATGTGGTTCGGGAACGTTCCGTCCGGATCCAGGAACTGGCTGCCCCCGCAGTCCGCGCCCAGGGGCTCCAGCACGTCGGAAACGTAGAATCCACCGGCTCCGTTGCCCGCGTCCACAACTATCTTAAGGCCTTTGAGCGGCTGTCCGAAGACTTCCGCGCCTGTCTTTTTATCTATGGCCGGTTCCGCGCCAAGTCCCCTGCAGATGATGCGCTTTAGGTGGATGGAGTAGAACTTCATAAGATCGTAGTCGTATATCTCGCCGAAAGGCAGCGCGTTGGGGCCGCAGCAGTTCGGATCGCCGGGAGCGCAGAAGAAGCCCGTTGTCGGCTCTGTCTCCGCTATCTTTATGATCTCCGAGATGTCCTTCTTGTCCAGACCGCCTTCGCGCGTGAAGAACTTAAGGCCGTTCCTCTCGCTGGGCAGGTGGCTGGCGGTTATCATCACCGCGCCCTCCGGGGAGATCTCGTCGTTGACGGTAGCCATGAACATGGCCGGGGTGGTGGCCATGCCGCAGTTCAGCACGGACACGCCCTGCGCGGACATGGCGGCGCAGAACACCGCCTGGAGGAACTCTCCCGTCACTCTGGAGTCCCTGCCGACAGCCACGCTGAAGGACGCGGGGTCCTTGTCCGGGTATCTTGCGCGGAGCCATTCCGCAAAGCCGCGGGCCAGATCCATCACCGCCTCATCCGTAAGGTTTACGGACTTGCCGCCGGGGACCGCCATGGCAACTCCGCGTATGTCGGAGCCGTTCTGAAGAGCTTTGTAATCTTTCATGATCGAACCTCTATTATTGTGAGATCTATGTTTGCGCGCCGCGCTTTTCAGCCGCGTCCGGCGCTATTTTTTATTGACGAAGTATCTGTTGAACACCGCCGAGATGAAGCCGCCGAAGCATCTGCAGCCCACGCGGAACACCATGAACTGCGCCGGCCTTGTGTAGAAGAGCTTCATCAGGAAGCGCGAAAAGCGGAACCTTCCGCGCAGTCCGCGGGCGTACTTTTCGTACTTGCGCGGATCGCCGGCAAGTATCGCTTCCGCCGCCGTCTGACCGCTCTTCAGACCGTAGCGCAGACCCGACAGAGTGAACGGATCGCAGGCCCCCAAAGCATCTCCGGTGTAATAGATGCGGCCGTCCAGCACGGGTTTCTTTATGCCAATGGGCGTGAACGCCGCATGCACCTGCGCCTCCCTGAGCAGCGCGTCCGGGTCGAAGCCGGCGCCCTTCATGTAGGAGGCGAAGAGCTCCTGATAGTCCGCGTCCCGGCGGAACTCGTCCGTAAGTCCTATGTTAGTGAGACCGCCGCAGCTGCTGATCCAGCCGTAGCCCTTGGGCGATATGCCGAAGTGCAGCTCTATGCTGTCCGGCCGTCCGCTTTGGAAGATCAGCTGCATGGCGATGTTGCGCTTTACGGGCTCCTGCAGTTTGCTGCCTATGCCCATGGTGCCGTCCGCCAGGACCAGTGTGCCGAAGCCGACTGTCTGAGAATCGTTGACCTCTACCGTTCCGGCCTTGGCGTCTATGCCGCTGACCCTGCAGTTCTCCTCTATCAGCACGCCTTTCCCGCACGCCAGCTTAAAGAACGCGTGGTCCAGTTCCACCCGGTCTATGCCGCGGTTGGTGTAGAGGAAACGGTTCTTTATCTTCTGGCGTTCCTTGCCTTGGAAGTGTATGCCGAAGTCCTCTATGAACGAGTAATGGCAGTCCTCAAAGTCCAGCCCGAACGCCTCGTAAGCCAGCCGTGTCTTGCCGGTTATGTAGCCCGCGCAGCACTTGTCCCTTGGGAAGGAAAAGCGCTCCAACACCACGAAGTCCTCCGCGCCGCGTCTTTTAAGCTCCAGCGCGCAGGCCAGACCCGCGGGTCCCGCGCCGACTATTATTATGTCGTAATGGTCTTTAAGCATTTATCGTTTTGCCGTATTCGGTCAGCCTGTCAGGCATTCTTTTCTTTGTCTTTCGCGGCGGAGAACAGGCTGCGGAGCCTTATGGTTATGGCTCCCATGTTGGAGATCTCGTCTATCTTTATCTGCGTATACAGCTTGCCGGCGCTCTCCAGTATGGAGCGGACCTCGTCCGTGGTTATGGCGTCCACGCCGCATCCGAAGGACACCAGCTGGACCAGGTCCATGCGGGTCCCTGCGGGGAGCTGCGCTATGTACCTGGCGGCCGCGTACAGGCGCGCGTGGTAGGTCCACTGGTTGCGCACGTTCACCGCGAACGGTTCTATGCGGCTGCTGAGGCTGTCCTCGGTTATGACGACGGCGCCCAGACGGCATATGAGCGTGTCTATGCCGTGGTTGATCTCCGGATCCACGTGATAAGGTCTGCCGGCCAGAACTATGATCGGCATGTCCTTTTCTTCCGCGAGCTTGATGAACTCGTCTGCCTTCGCGCGGACCTTCCTGAAGTAGTCCTCCAGCGCCGCGTAAGCCCTGTCCGCCGCGGCTTTTATCTGCGCGGGTTTAAGCTCCGGGAAGTACCCGGGCAGTATCTTCGAAATGCGCCCCGCGAACTGTTTCCTGTCCGCCAGACTCATGAAATCGTCTATGAATTGGATGCCCTTGAAGTCCGCAGTATTGAGCTTAAGAAGCTGCGGATAGTACGCCACGACCGGGCAGTTGAAGTGGTTGACGCCAAGGCCCTCCTCCGTGTTGTAGCTCATGTTCGGGTAGAAGATGGCGTCCGGCTGCTGCTCCAGCAGATACTCCAGGTGGCCGTGCATAAGCTTGGCAGGGTAGCACGCGGTGTCCGACGGGATGGTGTGCTGTCCGCTGAGGTATATCCTGCGGGTTGAGAACGGCGACACCAGAACGTTGAAGCCCAGCTCAGTAAAGAACGCGTGCCAGAACGGCAGGAGCTCGTAGTTGTTGAGCCCCATCGGGATGCCTATGGTCTTGCGGTTCGGGTCGCGGATGTCCGACATCAGCTCGCCCAGGAGCTGCTGCTTGTATTCGTAGAGGTCGTAGTGCTCTTTTACCGCGTCGCCCTTTACGGGTCTGTCGCAGCGATTGCCCGCGATGAAGCGCCTGCCGCCTCCGAAATCGTTTATCGTTAAGCTGCAGTTGTTGGTGCAGCCCTTGCAGGTAGCGGTAGTCACCTTGTGCGTGAACGCTTCCAGCTGCTCGGCGTTAAGGACAGAGCTTTGCGGAAGATCCACGTGCTGCATGGCGTAGAGCGCGGCGCCGTAAGCCCCCATCAGCGGAGCGAAGGAAGGCCTTATTACATTAGCGCCTATCTCCTGCTCGAACGCCCTCAGCACGGAGTCGTTCAGGAACGTTCCGCCCTGCACCACTATGTTCTTACCCAGCGATTCCGCGCTTGCGCAGCGTATCACCTTGTACAGAGCGTTCTTGACTACGCTTATGGAAAGACCCGCGGCGATGTCCTCCACCGCTGCGCCGTCCTTCTGTGCCTGCTTAACGGAGCTGTTCATGAACACCGTGCAGCGCGATCCCAGATCCACGGGCTTC
>JAFZRK010000159.1 GCA_017619905.1 Bacillota bacterium | reverse complement strand
GGTCACAAGTTCCAAAAAATGTGGGGAAAATGTGGGGTCGATACGCTAAAACAGGCTATAATAGGTGCATTAAACTATGTTAGCTACAACAAGCCAAAAAACAAGAATCCAGTAATTTCAACGGTTTCCGGCGTTAGCTGTAAAACGCTGTGTTAGATAAAATGGACTGGGACCGGTTGGTAAGGATGAGGTCACCAGTTCGACTCTGGTCAGTAGCTCCACAAAAGACCCCTTGTTTTTCAAGGGGTCTTGCTTTTAGATATATGGTATAATACATGTGTGGACGCTTCTTTTTTGCGGATGTTAATACGCGTTGCTTGCGGCAACGGGCCCGGCCGGTGTAGTTTGGCTGCGAAAGGAGGTTTTCGAACATGCTGAACGAAAACATAAAAGCAGTCAGAACTTCGAAGGGGATATCGCAGGAGGAACTTGCGATAAAGCTTAACGTGGTGCGCCAGACGGTGTCCAAGTGGGAGAGGGGCCTGTCGGTGCCGGATTCCGAGATGCTGATCTCTATATCCGAGGCGCTGGAGACGCCGGTGAGTGTTCTGCTGGGCGAGACGCTTACGGAGGAAGCGCCGGAGGACCTTAAGGCGATATCGGAAAAACTGGAGGTCATCAACCTGCAGCTTGCGCGGCAGAAGGCGGCTAAACGCAAGGCGCTCCACTGGTCCTTCATCGTTCTGTGCGTGGTCATAGCTGCTGCCTTTGCTGTCACCGCATCCGCGGGCAGCCCTTATCTGGATTGGGACTTCAGCGATCCGGAGACATCTGTCGCAGGCACTTTGCTGCACGCGTTCGAGTGGGTCTTCGTGCGTATAGCTCCGTTCGTCTTCATCGGCTCGGTGGTCGGCGCAGTCATGACCAGAAAGCGCAGCTGACAGGTTCAACGCGGAATCGCATACTGCAGATCCGGCGCAGCAGGGATGGCGGCCGGCAGATCGAAAAATACACAGAAAATACAAGCTTTTCCTCTTGCATTGCGCTGCCGCGGGTGGTATCATCTATCCCTGCGTCAAAAAACTAAATATCGGTAAGTAAGGAGGTAAACTGCCTATGGTAAGAAACGAGTATCCTGTAATCGACGTCGAGGCGACCGGCGAGAACATCCGCCGGCTTCGCGAGAAAAGCGGTCTCACCGTAAAAGATTTACAAAGCTACTTCGGCTTCGAAATGCCTCAGGCCATATACAAATGGCAGCGGGGCGAATGCCTTCCCAGCGTGGACAATCTCTACGCTCTCGGACGGCTGCTGAATGTTCCGATGGAACAGATAATAGTCCAGAACAAGCCCTTACATATTCGTCAGGAACGGACGGCTGGTGACCGCCGTTCTTTTTTTATGCTTTTCTTCGTTGCGCTGCCCGAGGAGACAGTATTTGCAAGGGCCTTTGGCCTTCAGTTGCTATCTGACTGCACTTTGAAGTACGGGTCCGAAAGACCGTCCTCCAGGTCCAGATGCTTAAGGATCAGAATGGTGCTCATGACGTCGGAGAGCGCGTTGTGGGCTCCGTCCGGGCGTTCCTTAAAATGGAACAGAGCGTAGTTGAGCGGCCAGGTGCGGTCCTCCTGCATCTCCATGTCGTCGAACATCAGCTGCGCGTCGAAACAGTCCGGAATCCAGTCGGTGGGGTATCCGAACTTAAGGCAGTTCTTTATAAGCACGCTTATGTCCGTGCCGCTCCAGGACACGAAGACCGCGTCGTCCCCGCACCAGCGGCGAAATTCGTCGACTGCCGTCAGAAACGGCGGGGCATCCGCAACGTCCTTGTCCGAAATAAACGTCAGCTCAGTTATGTCCCTGGTTATCTTAGGATAGTAACAGGGCTTTACGAACGTGGAAAAGGTGCAGGTAACATTGCACTGCATGTCGATCTTTGCGGCGCCTATCTGTATTATCTCGTTGCCGAGATCCCGGACAGGAGTCCTGCCGGGCATTGCGTGGTTCCATTCAAAGTCGATAACGATAACGTCCATTTGTGCCTCCGCTGTTATTATACCACAGCGCGGGAGACCGCGTACAGGACGCGCTTGCCATTACGATCTTCATAATGGTCTTTATATGAAAGACTAAAAAAACTGCCTGTTTATTGTAATAAATGCATATTGAAGAAAATGGGCTCAGACTATAAAATTATAAATGCAGGCGGCAGTATTTTAGGAGCCGCAGCACAAAACAGCAATTCGCGCAAAAAGTAAAAGGAAAGGGTAATACCATGAGACTCGAAAACAAAGTAGCGATCGTTACCGGCGCAACCTCCGGTATGGGAAGAGCAACAGCAGTACTTTTCGCCCGTGAAGGCGCAAAGGTCGTAGTAGTGGGCAGGAACGAAGCCCGCGCTAAGGAAGTAGTAGACCAGATCAAGGCCGAGGGCAACGAAGCCATCTACGTTCTGGGCGACGCTTCCGATCTCGCATTCTGCGATGAGATCGTAAACAAGACCGTAGCAGCTTACGGCACCGTAGACGTTCTGGTAAACAACGCCGGCATGCTCAGCATGAGCTCGCTGCAGAACGTAAGCATCGAAGAGTGGGACAAGGTCTTCAGAGTAAACGTAGACTCCGCTCTCAAGCTCTGCCAGCTCGTAGCCCCCATCATGAAGGCCAAGGGCAAGGGTGTCATCGTTAACGTTGCTTCCGTTGCTTCCTACGCCGCTCACCACGGCTTCGCTGCTTACATCTCCTCCAAGCACGCAATGGCAGGACTCTCCAAGTCCATGGCATGGGAGCTTGGTCCCGAGATCAGAGTCAACGCCATCGCTCCGGGAGCTATCCACACCGCAATGGTAGACAGCATCGGCGGCCCGGCAGTTCTGCAGGGAATGATCGACAACTGCCCGGTAAAGAGAATCGGCCAGCCCGAGGACATCGCCACCGTAGCTCTGTTCCTCGCTACCGACGACTCCAGCTTCATTGACGGCCAGATCATCAAGGTCGACGGCGGATTCGAGTGCTAATACGCAAAAGCGCATAATATCTCAACAGAAAAGGGGCTCCATCCGAAAGGACGGGGCTCCTTTTTTATGTTTTTTCGATTATGTTTCCTTTGACCGGCCGGTCCCGGTCGGCGTTGGAAATGCTACGCGAAAAGGTTCTGCTCCAGTATGCGTACCAGCTCTTCAAGCTGTTTCCGGTCTTCTTCGGTGAAGCGCGCGAACGACGGGCTGTCTATGTCCAGAACGCCGAATAACTCGCCGTTCCTGCGCATAGGGACGACTATCTCCGAATTGCTTGCGCTGTCGCAGGCGATGTGTCCGTCGAACTTGTGGACGTCCGGTACCAGCTGCGTTTCTCCTGTCGCGACGGCCGTTCCG
>JAFZRK010000158.1 GCA_017619905.1 Bacillota bacterium | reverse complement strand
CACGTCTTTTCCGACCACGATGCCGCGTCCGGGGTAGCTGGTCTCCTTTAAGAATTTGATAAGATCCATGTCTGCTCTCCTTATATATTTTGTGCTGCTCGTCGGCTGCGGAGATGTTTCCTCAGCCCACTTCGCGGCTTCACGCTGAGCCCTTTCCGAGTTCCTGCAGTGCTCGGCTCGTACCTAACGGCCTTGCACGCAGGTGCTTAGCGGAAAGTCTCCTCTACCGCTCCGGAGCGCTCCGAAACATTCTCCGCAGCCGACGATCCTGAACTATAATAACGACCGATCAGAGCCCGGTCTCGACAAGATTCCTGCTGACCATCTCCACGGCCTGCGGAAGGATGATCCACTCGGCCTGCTCCATCACGCGCCTCTGCAGCACTTCCGGGGTGTCGCCGTCTTCTATGTAGACCGCCTTCTGAAGGATGATCTTTCCGCCGTCGGGGATCTCGTTCACGAAATGCACCGTGGCACCGGTCACCTTGACGCCGTACTCCAGCGCTCTTTCGTGGACCGTCAGCCCGTAGAAGCCCTCGCCGCAGAAGCTCGGTATCAGCGACGGATGCACGTTTATTATCCTGTTTTCGAAACGCCTGGTGAAGTTCTTGCTGAGTATCGAAAGGAAGCCCGCAAGAACGATAAGGTCTATACGCTCTTCTTTCAGCGTGTTTGCCAGGATGGTCTCGAAAGCGGTCTGTCCGCCGCAGTCCTTCTTGGTTATGGTGACGCTCTTGATGCCTGCCTTGGCGGCCCTTTCCAGCGCGTAGGCGCCGGCCTTGTTGGAGACCACCAGGACGATCTCGCCGCTCGTGATGATGCCGGAATTCTGGGCGTCAATGAGCGCCTGAAGGTTGGTGCCGCCGCCGGATACCAGGACGGCTATTCTTGCTTTTTTATCCATATTGTTTTCCTTATTCTGAGCGCTCTTCTGCGCCCGTTGTTCGCGGACACGCTCCCGCTAACAGGGGACCCTCCCAGCGGTACTAAGCTCTGTCTGCACCTTACGGCTTGCCAGTCGCTAAGGACCGGGTTCCATGATCGTCCGCTGAACACCCGGCCGCTGAATGCGCTCCGTAACTAACGAACAATTATGTCTGAAACTATCAACGAATGACGATCTTGTCTTCGCCGCGGACTATGCTGCCGATCACGTACGCATCCTCGCCGTTGGCCTTCAGGACCTCCAGCGCCTTGTCCGCGTCCGCGGCCGCCACGATCACCGCCATGCCAACGCCCATGTTGTAGGTGTTGAACATGTCGCGCTCGGGGATGTTTCCGCGCTTCTGCAGCAGTCCGAACACCGCCGGGACCTTTACCGCGGACTTGTCGATCTCCGCGCAGAGCCCATCGGGCACGGACCTGGGGACGTTCTCGTAGAAGCCGCCGCCGGTTATGTGGCTTATGCCCTTCACGTCTGCCGCCTTCAGCAGCGCCATCACGGGCTTAACGTATATTCTGGTGGGGGTAAGCAGGGCCTCGCCCAGAGTCTGTCCGCCCAGTTCCGCCGGCTTAGCGTCCAGGTCCGCGTTCTCGATGCCGAAGACCTTGCGCACCAGCGAATAGCCGTTGGAATGAATGCCGCTGGAAGGCAGCGCCATTATCACGTCGCCCTCGGCCATGCGGCTGTTGTCTATGAGATCCTTCTTGTCCACGATGCCCACGGAGAAGCCCGCAAGATCGTAGTCGTCCGGAGCCATCACTCCGGGATGCTCGGCGGTCTCGCCGCCTATCAGCGCGCACCCGGCCTGAACGCAGCCCTCGGCCACGCCCTTCACCAGCTCCGCCACCTTTTCCGGAACGTTCCTGCCTATCGCGATGTAGTCCAGGAAGAACAGGGGCTTTGCGCCGCAGCAGATGATGTCGTTTACGCACATCGCCACGCAGTCTATGCCAACGGTGTCGTGCTTGTCCATCAGCTGCGCTATGCGCTGCTTGGTGCCCACGCCGTCGGTGCCGGAGACCAGTATCGGCTCCTCCATGCCCTTAATGTCCGGGGCGAACAGCCCGCCGAAGCCGCCTATTCCGGAGACCACGCCGGGTATGTTGGTGCGCTCCACGTAGGGCTTCATCAGTTTGACGCCCTTGTAGCCGGCCTCGATGTCGACGCCCGCCTTTGCGTAGGATTCGGACTGACTTTTCATAGCTTATTCCTTTCCTGTCCAGCAGTAGGTGCAGACCTTTTCGCGCGGGAGGCCTATGGCGTCCAGCAGACCGTCCAGAGTCTGGTAACCGAGTGAATCAAAACCCATCTTCTCGCAGATGGTCTTAAGCAGACACTGACCGCGTTCGGTGTTCGCGTCCGCGTATTCTTCTATGTGCTTCTGTCCCTCCACGCCCTCGAGCTCAGCTATGATCTTTCTGGCCAGAAGGTCCATGTCGGAGTTGCCGCGGCTGAAGTTCAGGTACTTGCACGCGTACATTATCGGCGGGCAGGCGGAGCGCATGTGCACTTCCTTGGCGCCGGACTCGTAGAGGAAATCAACGGTCTCGCGGAGCTGCGTGCCGCGCACTATGGAGTCGTCCACGAACAGCAGCTTCTTGCCTCGTATGAGACGGTCCACAGGCAGCTGCTTCATCTTGGCCACCTGGTTGCGCACCGACTGGTCGTTAGGCATGAAGGACCTGGGCCAGGTAGGCGTGTATTTAACGAAAGGCCTTGCGAAGGTCTTGCGGCTTCTGGTGGAGTAGCCAATGGCGTGGGGTATTCCGGAATCCGGAACGCCCGCAACGTAGTCCACGTCCGGAAGCGTTCCGCGGTCTATCTCCGTCTGGGCCATGCTCTCGCCGTTGTGGTAGCGCATGAGTTCAACGTTCACGCCCTCGTAGTCGGAGTTGGGATAGCCGTAGTAGCTCCACAGGAAGGCGCAGATCTTCATGTCCCTGCCGGGCTCCTGCAGCACTTCCACGCTGTCCGCGGTGAGCTTTACTATCTCTCCGGGGCCCAGCTCCTTGCAGTCGTGGTAGCCCAGCTTCTCGTAGGCGAAGGACTCGAAGGACACGCAGTGTCCGTCCTCGCGCTTTCCTATGTGCACGGGGGTCCTGCCCATGAGGTCGCGGGCCGCTATGAGCTCGCCCTTGTCCGTCATAAGGATGATGCTCATGGAGCCCTTTATGCGCTTCTGCGCGTTCCTTATGCCTTCCGCAAAGGAAGTCGCCTGGTTTATGAGGGCGCTTGCGAGCTCGGTGACGTTTATGCCGCCGGAACTCATCATCTGGAACTGATTGTGATCCGACTTAAAGACGTCCTCTATCAGCTCCTCCGCGTTGTTGATTATTCCTATAGTCGCTATGGCGTACGCTCCAAGCTGCGACTTTATAAGCAGCGGCTGGGGATCCGTGTCGCTTATGACGCCTATGCCGCAGCTGCCGGAGAACTTGTAGAGGTCGTTCTCGAACTTGGTCCTGAACGGCGTGTTCGAGATGTTGTGCAGCTCTCTGGAAAAGCCCTTTTCGCTGTCCCAGAAAGTGAGCCCCGCGCTCTGTGTTCCCAGATGGCTGTGGTAGTCGGTGCCGAAGAACACGTCCATCAGGACGCTGCGTCCGCTTGAAACTGCTCCGAAAAATCCACCCATGATCGTTGATGCTCCTGTATGTTATTTGCGCTAAAGCGCCAGTTTATCGTTCTTTTCGAGGACTTTGTCCGCGTCAGCCCTGCGCTTTGCGTCCAGGCGCTCCGCAAGGGCCGCGTCCTCCACGGCTATTATCTGCGCAGCAAGAAGAGCCGCGTTGCCGCCGCCGTCTATCGCCACCGTCGCCACCGGAATGCCCGTGGGCATCTGCACGGTAGCAAGAAGCGCGTCCATGCCCGCCAGGGGACCGGACTTGCAGGGTATGCCTATCACCGGAATCGTGGTGTTGGCCGCTATGGCTCCCGCCAGGTGCGCGGCCATGCCAGCCATCGCTATGATGGCGCCGAAACCGTTCTTTCTTGCATTGAGGGAGAAGTCGCGCGCCTCCACCGGAGTCCTGTGCGCGGAGTAGATGTGGACCTCGTAAGGCACGCCCAGCGATTTGAGCATGTCGACTGCCTTCTGAGCGATAGGCATGTCGCTGTCGCTGCCCATTATGATACCGACTTTCTTCATTGTATCCTCCGAAAAAATCCAACAGAGGGCACGTTAATGCCCTCCGCCCTTTTGATAGTAGAATTATACCTTATCAAGCGGAGATTATAAACGTATCGTTCGATTTATGCGGACCGTTTTTAAGCAATAGAAAAGCAATGTTCAAGACAGCTCGAACATTGCTTTTGCGTCGTTTTTTTAACGTTCAGTTAATTGGAAGACGGTATGCTCTGCGCTATCGTGTTCACAAGACCCGTGAAGGATACCGTCTGCAGGGTGACGTTTCCCGGTCCGGTTATGACCGTGTTGAACAGTCCTTCGCCGCCGAAAAGCACGTTCTTGGCACCCTTAACGGTAACGATGTCCATGCTGCAGGAAGCGTCCATGGCTGCCAGCGAACCGGTGTCGACGATTATCTGCTCGCCCGCCCCAAGCTTATAGGAGACCGCGGAACCGTCGATCTCGATGAACACCTTGCCGCGTCCGGAGACCTTCTGCATGATGAAGCCCTCGCCGCCGAAGAATCCTACCATGCCCTTCTTCTGGAAGTAGGTGGAAAGCTCCACTCCGCTCTCGGAAGCGAGGAACGCCCTCTTCTGAAGGATGATCGGGTGGTCCGGAGTTACGTCCAGAGCAAGTATCTGGCCGGGGAAGCTGGGCGCGAACGCTATCATGCCCTGCCCGCCGCGCGCGGTGTAGATGTTCTGGAATACCCTCTCGCCGGAGAGCATCCTGCCGAACGCCTTGCCTAAGCTGCCTCCGCCGCTGGTCTGCATCTCCATGTTGGGGCTCATCCATGCCATGCTGCCGCCCTCGGTGATCATGGATTCGCCGTTCTCCAGCGTGCAGATGACTGCGGGCGCGTTGTCGCCTGTGATCTCGTATTTCATGTTTTTCTCCTTTGCAGGTTATTGCATCTTATTGTTTCAGACGCTGATATTATAACACATATCCCGCCGTCAATTCAAAAAACAGCGCCCGGATGTCCGGACGCTGAAGCGATATCATTATATCATTTTGCTTTGGTAAAAACGGTACAGTTTCTGCCTGTTCAGGGCTTTTCCGCCTAGAGGATGTATCCGCAAAGAATGTATCCTATCGAAGAAGCGATGGTCACGATCGGGAACACCAGGAGACCCCACTTGAAGATCCACTTGGGATTCTCCTGCATCGTTTCGGTGGCAAGGAAGAGCGGTGCGGATCCGCCGGCCGCCATCATTATGAAGGCGCAGAGAGCGCTCATTACGATGCCCGGGATTACGCAGCTCACGTTGATGCCGGACTGGCCGAACTTGATGAGTATCGGGCCTACTACGGTTCCGATGATTACTGCGGTCGCAGTGTTGGAGAACACGTTGGTGAGTATCATGGTGAGCAACACCAGTACCAGCACGAATACCGGGAACGGCATGTTTCCGAAGAGACTGTTCATGATGCCGGAGAGCCAGGGCTGAACGCCAAGCTCCTTGTTGGAGACCATCATGCCCACGGCTGTGAATGCGCAGACTGCAAGGACTATGCCCCACTGAACGGCCTTGCCCATCGCCTTGTCCAGGTTGAGCAGCGGCTCGCCGTCGATGTGGATGAAGAACATCAGCACTGCCATGAGTACGAACCAGAAGCCCTGGCCTATGCTGTTTACCAGTTTGTAGCTTGCAGCGGTCTTGGGATACCAGATCATTACGATGGAGTAGAGGATGCCGATCACGAAGAGGGTAAGCGTCCAGATCTGGCGCTTGTTGAACTTTGTTCCGCCCTGGGAAGTGATGGATGCAACGTCAGCGCCCTTAAGCTTGCTCATGTCTGCCTTGAACAGCGGCTTGATGCAGAGGCCGAACGCGATGGCTATCAGAAGCCCTGCAATTATGGCTGCGATCATGTAGGATACCTGGTCGATCTGAACGCCTGCAGCGATAAGTCCGGACGTTTCGTCGCCCTTGAGCAGGTTGAAGATCATCAGGGCCATTCCCTTAAAGGGAAGTATTCCGCCGCCAACGGAAGCGGTAACGATGGCGCCTGTGTACATTGCTTTCTTCCACTGGCTGGCATTGTCGTAGCCGACAGTCTCCGCTATGGAGTTGATCATGGCTATGGAGAACATGTATGCGCCGAGCGCGGAGGCAAGAGCGCCGAGAGCTGTCATGGCGATGAAGAACACGATGGTGAAGAGCACGGGCTTGCCATTGAGAGCCTTGCTGGATATCATCTTTCTGGCGAGGACCGCGTCCGCTCCGCTTTCGGTGAGCGCGTACAGAACTACGAAAATGATGATCAGCTGCCATACTGTCTCGGAACCGAGCGTGGAAGTGATTATGTCCTTGCCGGACTGGAAGCCGGTAAGCACTATGGCGAACATGATCAGCAGAGACGGCGCCACCATTCCGAAACCGGTAGCTATCATCCATACGCCGCCTATGAAGATGCCTATGGCTTTTACGCCCAGCGGAGTAAGCGTGCTCCATGCGGGGCAGATAAGACCGAAGACGAACATGAAGAACAGGCTGATGATCAGATGTATCGCCTTTCTCTTGTCATACTTTAAACTTTTTGGCATTTCTTTACCTCCTGCCTTTTAATAGGGTAGAAATTATTGCGTACCGCTTTCCTGCGGCTTATTACCTGTGTTGTGTCTGCTTGGATCTGGCGTTACTTTCTTGCGGGAAGCCTTTCCGGCTGCGGGGGCAGCAGCTTGTCCGCCTCTTCTCCCTGCCTCTTCAGACCTGCTATGCACATCTGAGTGAACATGTCCTCGAACCTTGCGCAGGCCTCTCTGCCTATGACGAAGGGATTCGCAACTCCGTCGAATATGTCGCGGACTATCTCCAGACGCTCCAGAGACTTGTCTATGAACGGATGACTGGAGATCTCAACGTCGCAGCCGAAGCGTTCGGTTATCTTCGGAAACTTAATGCAGGACTCCATGTAGACGGCCTTGTCGCTCATGCTGTAGGGAAGTCCGGAACCGCCCCACATCTCCACCCAGTGCTCGCGGCCTTCGTCCGAAACGCGGAAGATGAAGCTGAGGCATCCGGGAGAGTGGCCGGGCGTCTTGAACGCGTAGACCTTGGTGTCTCCGAGCTCGAAAATGTCGCCGTCGTCCAGGAAATCGTAAACTTCCCACTTAAGGACGCCGGTCCTGTTGCGCTTGTCCTGCTGCGCGAACTTATAGTCCACCTCGGACATGTATATCTTGCAGCCGGTCTGATCTCTGAACCAGTCGGCGGTGCCGTAATGGTCGCCGTGGCCGTGAGTTATGAGGATCGCCTTAAGATCCTTAAGCTCCAGTCCCAGATCCGCAATACCCTTAACGATAAGGTCGCGGTGGGCGTCGTATGGCTCCATGCAGTCGATGAGGATGAATCCCTCGCTGGTCTCCAGAACGAAGCACCCTACTATGTTGTTACCTATGAACGAGAGCTGGTCGAAAAAGCGTGTTGCGGGAACTGCGTATTCGCCGTGGCCGAAGTTCGGTTTGTGGGGGTTGGGCTTGCGCCAGGTCTTTACTGCCATTGTTTTTCCTTTCCTTTGAATGTATCCGGAAACGGTTCTTTAAGCGATGTCAGTTTATCTTATCGGCATGCGCGCAGGGGAATACTGTCGCAAGTGGGCGAAACGGCGCCGTAAGTGGGATGAAGGGGAAACAATTTGACAGTTTTACGTTAAGAATGATATTCTACATTTGGGTAGAAGACCATGTGGAAGACCATCATCTGCGATGACGAAAAAGACATGAGGGACGCCGTGCGCGTTAATCTGGAACGCTTCTCGGAAGAGACAGGCGAGCGCTTTTCGGTTACGGAGCTTACCTCCGGCGAGGCGCTCCTTTTTAATCTTACGGAAGACGTAGACATAGTTTTCCTGGACATCAAGATGGGCGGCATCACAGGTATGGACGCGGCCAGGAAGCTCCGGGAAAAGAACAGCCATGTGTGCATAGTCTTCATCACCACCATGACGCAGTACGCCATAGAAGGCTACGAAGTACATGCCTTCGGATTCCTGAAGAAACCGGTCAGCTACGCGCAGTTCCGCCTTCAGATGGCGGACGTGCTGAGGCATCTGGCACCGGTCAAGAAAGAGAGCATACAGATACGTTCCGGCGGGGAGATCTACACCATCGCCCTGCCGGATCTGGTCTATCTGGAAGTAGTGGACCACGATCTTAAGGTGGTCTGCACCACGGGGACCATAGTCTGCCGTGCCTCCATGGGAGAGACCGAAAAGAAGCTTGCAGGCAAAGGTTTCTTCCGCATACACAAGGGCTACTGCGTTAATCTTGCACATGTAAGCCGGGTCACAGCGGACGGCCTGCGCGTAAGCAGTGGAGACGAGCTTCCGGTAAGCAAGCACCGCCGCAGGGAGTTCCTTGAGGCATACGCGTCTTACATAGGGGGCGGCGTGCTATGACCTGGCAGTTCCTGTGGACAAATCTGTTCAAATGGGTGTTCGACGCCTTCATGGTGCTGTGGTTCTTCGTTCCGCTCAAAAGCCGCAGACGCCTGGAGCCGCCCGCAAAAATACTCTGTTTCCTTATACTTTTATGCACTTTCCCGATATATGTAAGCACGGGCAGCAGCACTTTGCTTGCGCTGGGACGCCTTTTCTACCGCGCGGCAATCTATGCGCTGTGGCTTCGGGCGGCCAAGGGCACTTCTTTTAAGGAAAGCACGTATTACAGTCTGCTCTGCTGGGTGGCATTCACCACGCAAAACAACATCTTCCTTACCCCTCAGCTCTCGTTCCTGCGCTGGAACCAGATGAACTGGACGCAGATAACTCTGCTCAACCAGATAATAAGCCTTGTGATAGAGATCGCTGCGGAGTTCATCATCATTACCGTGATCAGCAAAAGCTTCCCGTTCGGAGATGATAAGCCTTCGTGGCGCTTCAGATTTATTTCAGTCGCTGTCGTGATACTGTGCCAGCTGTACGTGAAGGTGTCCCTGCGCGCAATGACCGAGGCTCTGCCGGAGCGCTACATGAGCGAACTGACACTCTACCCCATACTGCTGCAGCTGCTGTTGACAGCGGCGCTGATACTTCTTGAAAGGCATCTTTACGCGCGCAGAAAACTGGAACAGGCTACGCTGGAAGAAGTCGCTTCGCGCTACCGCTACGAGATGTCGCAGGCTAAGGCAAAGGCGGATACGGACATCCGCCAGCTCCACCACGACATGAAGAACCACCTGCTGGGCATCCGGCGGCTGTCTTCGAACAACGAAAAGCTGGAGCAATACATATCCGGTCTTCTGGACCGTACGGAAGGTTACGAGATGCTGGCAGACACCGGAAACACCATGATAGACGGGCTGCTTTCCGAGAAGATGCGCAAAGCGTCGGAAGAAGGCATAGACATAGCCGCGGCGGTGGACCTGAGGAATACCGGAAGAATAAGCGACATGGATCTCTGCACCATATTCGGCAACGCGCTGGACAACGCGATAGAGGCAAGCGTAAAGGTCTCCGACAAGAGTCTGCGGAGCATAATGGTAAAAGGGATCCAGCGCGGAGGGGAACTTATTCTTACAGTTCAGAACTTTTACGAAGGCCAGCTGAACCGCGCTGCGGAAGGAATACTGACAAGCAAATCAGAACCCGGCCACGGGCTGGGGCTTTCCAGCATACGGCGCGCCGTGGAGAACAACGGCGGCATAATGACCACGTCTACGGACGAATATCACAACTTCATCCTGACGATATTGATACCGCTGGAAGAATGATCCATCGGTACATATGCAACAATAAAAGGGAGCCCGCGGGCCCCCTTTTCTGTTTGTGTTTCGTTGAATACTATTCTGCTTTCCTCTCCGCTCTGCCGTTTACAGCTCCACCTGCGGGATGCTGGCGAAGCCCTTCGCGAGGTCTTCGTCCGTGGGGATGTAGTCGCTCATCTCGCCGTCATTGAACTTCTGATAAGCGACCAGGTCGAAGTAGCCGGTGCCGGTGAGTCCGAAGATTATGGTCTTCTCTTCGCCGGTCTCCTTGCACTTGAGGGCCTCGTCGATGGCGGCCTTAATGGCGTGCGAAGATTCCGGAGCGGGCAGTATGCCTTCCACTCTGGCGAACTGCGTGGCCGCTTCGAATACCGCGGTCTGCTCGTAGGAGACGGCCTCCATGTAGCCCTCGTCGTAGAGCTGCGAAAGTATGGGGCTCATACCGTGATAGCGCAGGCCTCCGGCGTGGTTGGCGGACGGTATGAAGTCATGGCCCAGGGTGTACATCTTGGCCATCGGGCAGACTCTTCCGGTGTCCGCGAAGTCGTACGCGAATTTGCCGCGCGTGAAGCTGGGGCAGGACGCCGGCTCGACCGCGATTATCCTGTAGTCCTTTTCTCCGCGGAGCTTCTCGCCCATGAACGGAGCGATGAGACCCGCCAGATTGGACCCGCCTCCGGCGCAGCCGATGATGATGTCCGGCTCTATGCCGTACTTGTCGCAGGCGGCCTTGGTCTCAAGACCTATGATCGACTGGTGCAGCACTACCTGATTGAGCACGCTGCCCAGAACGTATCTGTAGCCGGGGGTCGTAACGGCCTTTTCCACGGCCTCGGAGATGGCGCATCCCAGCGATCCGGTGGTTCCAGGGTGCTCCGCGTTTATCTTCCTGCCGACCTCTGTCTCCATGGACGGGGACGGGGTGACGCTGGCGCCGTATGTCCTCATTACCTCGCGGCGGAACGGCTTCTGCT
>JAFZRK010000157.1 GCA_017619905.1 Bacillota bacterium | reverse complement strand
TATGCGGAAGTGGCTCAGGGGTAGAGCATCGCCTTGCCAAGGCGAGGGTCGCGAGTTCGAATCTCGTCTTCCGCTCCAGCATCGGGGTGTGGCGCAGTTTGGTAGCGTGCTTGACTGGGGGTCAAGAGGCCTCGGGTTCAAGTCCCGACACTCCGACCATGAAAAAGAAGAACGGCATCTGCCGTTCTTCTTTTTCATTGATCCTGATGGAACGGGACTTGGACCCGTGAGCGTTCAAAAGGTGATCTGTCCCTATTCCGGCAGGCGGAATCCGCAGACCTCAAAGTGCTCCGGCGCCTCCGCCTCGTAAGCTATGCCGTTTTCCCTGAGCAGCGCCTCGAAGCGCTCCGCGTAGACGCAGACGCCGCTGCGCTGCATAAGATTGATGCTGAAATAGTCGCCCACGGAAAAGATCTCAGCGGACAGTCCCCCGCTCAGCGTCATGTCCAGATACGGCGACACGTTCTCTATGTATCTTTCCAGGCCGTTCCAGTCCACGCGGCCCGTGTAGCTCACCTCGTAAGTGTTGTCCCCTATTCCGTCCAGAACTACTTTGCGCATATGAGCGCGCTTTTCCTCGAGCGTCATGTCCTTTATCAGCATTTCGTTCCTGATATGCTCGTTTACGGTCAGCACATCGTTGGAATCGTCCGCTCGGATGATGAGCATCCCGCGCCCCATGGTGTTCAGCTTCTCTATGTCGCTGTTCCTGAGATCGTCCGGGTATACCATTGGCACTATGTTAACGTGACACATATGGCTCTTCGGTCTGCCCAGCGCGTGGCGGAACTGATGCTGCATTCCGCAGACCTGCGGCAGGTGCTTTTCCGGGCAGGAATCCGCTATCGCCTTGAAAATAAGGGACGTAACGAACGTTGCCGGGCTGCCGTCCACGCTCGAGACATAGGACATGAGCGCCTTCTGCTTTATCATGAACATGAACGAAGTCCATCCGGGCATGCTCTCATAGCCCTGCGGCTGATCGTCCAGTTTAAGGATCTTCTCCGGGCGGGACAGACTGCCCAGGGGGTCTTCAGGCAGAAGTGCCTCCGGGTAAGGAGAGTCGTCCGCTTCCTCCTGCGGCACAGGATCCCCTGCGAGAGGAAACTGATTCGGGTCGAACGGCACTTCCGGATGCAGTTCGCTCAGGTAGTAATACAGCAGCGACTTTATGAACGGGAAGATACCGTTGCCGTCCGTAATGTAATGCACGGTGTTTATATACAGCCGCCGGCCTTCGTACTGGAAGGAGAACAGATGGTAGTTACACTCAGGGGCGCCAAGCTCCGGCGATTTACCGTAAGGCAAAACGACGAACGGAAGATCGTTGGATTCCATCCAGTACTCTTCGCCGCGGCGCGTAAGCCGCGCGCAGAAATACGGAAAGCGCTGCGATGCCTTTCCGAGAGCGCTGCGCAAGATCTCCGGGTCCACCGGCTCCGCCAGTGTCACCTGTATTTGTAAGGTGTTGAGCAGATCCGGACCTGCCGCATATATAATGTTGTTTACCCTATAAGTCAAAATGTCTGTCTCCTGTATATCACTACAGAATGGATTATAACACTGCGCACCTTATATGCACAACAGGCCACTGACACTCAATGTGTTCTTGATGCTTGACTAAACCGCACCTGTGGTGTATCGTTGGATTGATAAAAAAATCTCAATCAGAGGTTTTGTTTTAGAAAGGAGAACAAATGGATCTTAAACTCAAGGACAAAGTCGTTCTGGTCACCGGCGGCACAGGCGGTATCGGCACGGCTATCGTAAAGGCATTTCTGGGCGAAGGCGCAAAGGTCGCTTTCTCCTCCACCAGCCAGAAGAAGATCGACGATCTTATTCCCACCCTCGGCGCTGCCGAAGGACAGGTAGCAGGATTCGTCGCCGACCTCAACAAGGAAGAAGACATCAGGAAATTCGTAGAGGATGCCAAGGCCCACTTCGGAACTCTGGACGTCATCATCCCGAACGCAGGCTACGAAGGAAAAGCTCACCCCGTACAGGACATGACGCTGGAGCTCTTCGAGCAGACCTACATGCTCAACGTATTCGCGGTAATGCTTACTCTTAAGTACGCTGCCCCCACTCTCATCGAGAAGAAGTCCGGTTCCGTCGTAGTCATCGCTTCCGCTGCGGCTTACGAACCGACTGCTAACAACAGCGCTTATGTATCTTCCAAGTACGCCGTAGCCGGCCTCACCAAGTGCGTAGCACTGGAGCTCGGTCCCTGCGGCATCCACGTAAACTACATCTGCCCGGGTCCTGTAGACACCCCGATGATGCTCCGCATAGAGAAGGACTTCTTCGGCGACACCATGACCCACGAAGAGGCAATGGCAATGCTCGCCGGCGCTTATGCAATGGATAAGCGCTACGCCAAGCCGGAGGAAGTCGCCAATGCTGCTCTGTATCTGGCTTCCGAAGTATCCGCACATACCTCAGGCATGGGAATGCACGTGGACTCCAAGGTATCCGCTACCAGCTAGTCTTTTCAGAGATTCAAAAAAGCTCCGCAGGCGC
>JAFZRK010000156.1 GCA_017619905.1 Bacillota bacterium | reverse complement strand
TGCGCCCGCGGTCCCTCCAGTACGTGTTCACCTTTCCAAGCACCTCTTTGGCGTCCTCGGGGATGACGATGTCGTTGCTTTTGAGCATCTCCTCAAGGTCTTCCGGGTCCCAGGAGGGAGACCTGTGATCAGCCTCCATCCCCATGAACTTTGAGGCGAAATTACCCACCAGGAGCTCGCCGTCGTTTATGAATATGGTCCGCTTGTCCAGGTAGTCCGCGGCGGCATGGGCCCTCCTAACTATGTGGGGGTCTCCATCGTGCTTTATGTACGCATCCAGGAATATGTCAGCTGCCTCCGTGCAGAGTATGTATTTCTTTACGGAGCGCATCGCCTCCAGGCGTTTTTTAACTCTCTCTGTCATTATTTCCAGCCGAAACCTATGAGCCCGATGACGTACAGTACTATTACTATGATGGGAACCACGAACTGGAATATGGGCTTCATCCAGTTCTTTACCTTCATGCCCTTTCCGGCGTTGGCTTCTTCAACGAACTTGTCCCAGCCCCATCCGAAGCGCTTGCTGACGCAGAATACCGTCATCACGAAGGCGCCTATCGGCAGCAGGTTGGTGCTCACGATGAAGTCCCAGAAGTCCAGCCACGCGCTGCCTTCCGCGAAGGGCTGGAAGTGGAACACGCTGTATCCGAGAGCCGTTGTGATGGCAAGGACGAATACTATGATGCCGCATACGGCCGATCCCTTCTTCCTGTCCCATCCGGTGAGCTCCCTGACACAGGCCAGGATGTTCTCGCAGACCGCGAGTACCGTGGAGAACGCCGCGAAGGTCATGAACAGGAAGAATATGGTGCCCCATACCCTTCCGCCCGCCATGCTGTTGAACACGCCGGACATGGTATTGAACAGGAGAGCCGGGCCGGCGTCCACCTCAAGACCGAGGGAAGAGCAGGCCGGGAAGATGATGAGCCCTGCCATAAGAGCCACGAAGGTGTCAAGGATAATGACGTTAACGGACTCTCCCATGAGGCTGCGCTCTTTTCCTATGTAGCTTCCGAATATCGCCATGGAGCCTATGCCAAGGGAGAGCGTAAAGAACGCCTGGTTCATGGCCGCGACTACCACATTGAAGTCTATCTTGCTGAAGTCCGGGACCAGATAGAAGCGGAGTCCCTCGCCTGCGCCTTCGAGCGTGAAGCTCCTTACCGCGAGCGCTATCATGAGCAGCAGCAGAGCCACCATCATATACTTTGAGACCCTCTCAAGGCCCGACTGCAGCTTAAAGGACAGCAGCACGAACGCGATCACGACCACTGCCGCCATGTAGCCCACGTTGAGCCCGGGGTTGGTGATCATGGGCACGAAGCCGAGATCCGCGGTCTTCCCGGTAAGGAAACTCACGAAGTAGTAGAGGATCCAGCCGGTGACAACGGTATAGAACGCCATGAGGGCGAAGTTCCCGATCATCGCAAGAACACCGTGCCAGTGCCATTTCTGGCCGGGCCTCTCCAGCTTCTGGTACATCTTCACGGGGCTTGCCTGAGAAGCGCGCCCGAGGGCGAACTCCACGGTCATCGCCGGCAGACCCAGCAGCACCAGACAGATGATGTAGACGATAACGAATGCCGCGCCGCCGTTCTGTCCCGTCATCCAGGGGAACTTCCAGACGTTTCCGCAGCCGATAGCGCATCCCGCGCTCAGGAGTATGAAGCCAAGACGGCTTCCGAGCCTTTCTCTTTCCATTGTTATGATTCCGTTCCTTTATAAAAAAAATAAAATAATAGTAATACTATAGCACCGCCGGAAGCATTTTTCCACAATAATGTTCTGGATCTGCGCCAGAAGCTGTCATTTGCGTGTTCTATACCTGTGCGGCATTGACTTTTGAACGCTTTTTTGCTATCGTGCAGTCAGGGAATACCGACGACATGGAGAAGAAGACTATGAGCACACAGCACGAGATAACAAAGCGCCACGCACTGCTGGACGGGAACGGACATCTGATCGAGCCCGGCTACACCAAGGGCCTTTTAATGGACTACGACCGCTCCAAGATAAAGGGCGGAGCCATGCGGATAAAGGAGTGGGACTACTACCTTATAACCACGCGGGACTACGCGGTGGCGCTCACGATAGACGACAATTCCTACATGGGCCTGGACAGCATCTCGCTCCTGGACTTTGAAAAGCGCTGGGAGAACACCAACAGTCCTATGGCCTTCTTTACGGGCGGCAAAAAGAGCTTCCCCGCCGGATCGGACGCGGGCGACGTCAGATCCTCCGGCAAGGGATACAGCATGAGCTTCGAACACCACGGCGACTACCGCCTGCTTAGCTTCCACATGGACGATTTCTGCGGCGGGAACCCCATAGACGGAGAGATCCGCCTGGAGAACCCCCGGCAGGAATCAATGGTGATAGTTACTCCCTTCGCGGAGAAGAAGACCGCTTTCTACTACAACCAGAAGATCAACTGCCTTAAGGCCTCCGGCAAGGTTACCTTCGCGGGACGCACATACGACTTCGACCGCCCGGACGCTTACGGCGTGCTGGACTGGGGCCGCGGGGTATGGACCTACGAGAACACCTGGTACTGGGGCAGCGCCTCAGGCGCGAT
>JAFZRK010000155.1 GCA_017619905.1 Bacillota bacterium | reverse complement strand
GGTGGGTATGATCAGCACTTTCACCTTGGAGTCCGGAGCTGAGATATCCACTATGCCGTGAGCGCGGCACTTGTTCTTCTCTTCGTCGATCTTGATTCCGAGGAAGTCAAGATCCTTGCAGGACATGGACCTGATCCTGGAGTCGTTCTCGCCTATTCCGGCGGTGAAGACCAGAACGTCTATGCCGTTCATCCTCGCGGCATAAGCGCCGATATAGTTCTTGATCCTTTCGGTGTACATGTCGAAGGCAAGTATCGCCTTGGGGTTGCCCTTGTCGATCTCGTCGTTGATGTCTCTGGCGTCCGTAAGGCCGCAGATTCCGAGCAGACCGGACTTCTTGTTGAGGACAGTATCGATCTCCTCGTAGGAGAAGCCCTCTCTGGTGCCGATGAATATGGCAGCAGCCGGATCTATGTCGCCGCAGCGCGTGGACATCATAAGGCCCTGAAGAGGAGTTACGCCCATGCTCGTATCCATGCACTTTCCGTCCTTGATGGCGCAGATGGAAGCGCCGCTTCCGAGGTGGCAGGAGACGATCTTAAGATCTTTCGGATCCTTGCCCAGATACTCGGCGGTAGTGAGGCCGATGAACCTGTGGCTGGTGCCGTGGAAGCCGTACTTTCTGATGTGGTACTTCTTGTAGTACTCATACGGCAGCGGATACATGTAGGTGGACTTGGCCATGGTCTGATGGAAGGCCGTATCGAATACCGCTACGTTGGGCTTGCCGGGCATGAGAGCCATGCAGGCCTTGATTCCCATGAGGTTGGCGGGGTTGTGCAGCGGACCGAGCGGGATGCATTCCTCGATGGCGTCCAGAACGTCGTCGTGAACGAGCGTGCTGTGCGAGTATCTTTCTCCGCCGTGGAGGACGCGGTGTCCAATGGCCGCTATCTCGTCAGTGCTCTTGATGACGCCCATCTCGGGATCGAGAAGTATGTCGATTATATTCTTGAACGCTTCGGTGTGATCTTTGCAGTAGACCTGGACCTTCCAGGAATTGCCGTCCTTCTTGTGGCCTATGAAAGAATCCTCCAGACCGATCTTTTCGGCGTTGCCCTTGCAGAGCACGCTCTCGTCGGTCATGTCGAGGACCTGATACTTCAACGAAGAGCTTCCGCAGTTTACTACCAGAATTAACATTATGTTACCTCCTTATATTTTCAGCATATTCGGGATTTGAACTTTGTCAGAATACTCTGCGATAGCTCTTCCGCAAATTATGCTGTAGGTATCGCCCGAGCTTATGTCGACGTCCAGCAGTTTGCGTTCCGGGGCGTCCGTCGGAACATTCTTGTTGATGTTTGAGTATACAGGTAAAGCGCCCTTCTCTTTCGCGTCCTTAAGGAGCTCCGCACCCCTATTGTTGAACGCAAGCACCCTGGCATAAGCGGCTTCTGTCTGGTCCGCTTCGGAAACAAGGTCCTTTGAGAGGCCGAGTATCAACTGAGTAAGGACGCGCATTGCCCTTGAAGCAGTATATCTGCCCGTTACGATGCCTGAGATGAGACCGTCCAGATCTTCCGCGGTCCTGACAGCGGAAAGGATACGGTTCTCGAGTCCTTCCGAGATCTCGGGAAGACCTTCCAGCGCCTCGGAACCGCCGGTCAGCAGCGCATGGCGTATTACCGCAAAGAGCCGGTCTTTCCTTCCGGACAATGCCTCCGGGGAAAGATCCGCTTCTTCCAGAAGCTGTCTTACAGGTTCCGGAACGCAGTTCTTCCAGCGTCCGCTCCCGGACTGCAGTTCTCCTCGGATGAACGACGCGGAAGCGATCTCTCCTTCCGGGTCGGATGAACCGTGGGCCGCACCCTCGCGCATGACGGCAAACGGAACGATGTCCGACCCCTGCCTTACGATCTCCCGTAAATAGCAGACGGCAAGGATGTCGTTCGGTCCGTCCAGCACAGAAACGTCGGCGGCCGGAAAGACCTGCTCAAGAGCCGACCGGTAAGCCGCGGGATAGGACATGCCATCAGCCAGACAGGCCTTGAGCGCATCGGAAAACTCAGGCGGCTCAAAAGCCGTAGCGCATGCAATATCAAGCAGTTTGCCGGATTCTCCGCATTCGCTTCCGAAAGCTATCGTATCGACGCAGCCAAGACCTTTAAGGATGCGTACAGCGCCCTTTGCGAACCAGTCGGCGGAGTTCACCGAGTAAACGGCGGGAAGCTCCAGAACCAGATCCGCGCCGCACCGTACTGCCGCCTCGGCTCGGCGGAACTTATCCAGGACAGCGGGACCGCCCCTCTGCACAAAGTCCCCGCTCATGACGCAGACTATGCCGGAGGCGCCCTGCTCTCTTACTCTCCGCAGAAGATATGCGTGGCCGTTATGGAATGGATCGAATTCGCAGACTATACCTGCAATATCCATTATTCCTCTCCGGAAGACTGGGCCTTGTAGATCTGCTCCTTGACTTCGTTGCGGCTGGACGCGATGTTGCTGTTGATCTTCTCGAAGGTGTTCTGCAGATCGTCGTACATGTCGGTGAAGTACGTAGCGTACATCTGGTCGACCTTCTCCTGGAGATTGTAGAGCATGCCGTCAGTGTAGTCCAGGATGGACATCTTCATCACCTGGCTGTTCTCCCTGGCGACGCGCATTATCTCGTCCGCTCTGGACTTGGCTCTGAGAGTTATCTCGTCCTGCTCCACGAGCTTGGCTGCCTTCTCCTGGGCCTCGGCAATGATCTTGTCGTACTCCGCCTTGGCGTCGTCCAGGATCCTGGTGCGCTCGTTCTTGATCCACTGCGCCTGCTGGATCTCGTCCGGAAGCTCAACGCGTATCTCCTTTACGATCTCGGTGATCTCGTTGGGATCTACCATGACCTTCTTAACAACGGGAACTGTGGAAGCAAGTTCGATGATCTCGTCAAGTTCGTCCAGAAGTTCTAATACTTTCATTTCTTACCCCCTGTTTTATATTGTTTCATAAGTTTGTAAACGTCTTTGCTGACCCATCCGGAAACGTCCGCTCCCAGGCTGAAATTGGTGCGCACGATGGAAGAGCTGATGTACGAATACTCCGGCTTGGTCATGATGTAGATGGTCTCGCAGCTGCCCT
>JAFZRK010000154.1 GCA_017619905.1 Bacillota bacterium | reverse complement strand
TCGTCCAGGTCGTGGACGTAGGTCATGGCGATAAGGCCAGCCGGGTGGCAGTGCAGTATCACCCGGCTCTCCGGGTCCACCGACAGGCGCGCCGCGTGGCTCAGAATGTGGGCCGCAAACTCGCTGGTGAACTGTCCGCCGCCCTTGTAACCCCAGAGCAGTTCTGCGGTCCTGCCGCCGTCCGCAAGGCGCAAGATGCCAAGGTCCGTCTCGGGGTCGTACTGCACGTTCCTGAAGTAACTGCCCGTGCAGGTGACCAGAAAGTACCGTCCCTCGAGCTCCGGCGCTTCGAAACCGGTGGGGATGGCGCGCAGGACTTTTGTGAGGTCCAGGTATTCAGCCACCTCCGCCTCGTCCAGCAGCAGACTTATGTTGCCTCCGTTGCGCTCGTCCCAGCCCTGCCGGTACATTTCAGTTATTGTCTGCACCATCTTTATAAGAAACGGCGCTGTTGATATATCTTTCATTGCGTTGCCTCCGGCGTCAGGCGCTTTTCGTTCTGTCCGTCCGCCCATATAAGTATACCAAAATGATCGCGCATAGTAAAACGGAGGAAGCATTGCGCCTCCTCCGTTGTTTTATTTGTTCTGCCTGAGCGTATACGGGCTTACATCATTCCGCCCATTCCGCCGCCGCCTGCCATTGCAGCAGCTGCCGCAGCGTCAGCAGCCGGGTCCTTGATGGGTACTATGCCCGCCTCGGTGGTGAGCAGCAGAGCGGACGCGGACGCCGCGTTCTGCAGAGCGGACCTGGTGACCTTGGTCGGATCCACGATGCCGGCCTGGATCATGTCCTCATAGACCTCGGTAGCTGCGTTGAAACCGGTGCCCGGCTTGGAGTTCTTGATCTCGGCGATCACTACGCTGCCTTCGAAGCCCGCGTTCTCAGCGATCTGGCGGACCGGCTCCTCCAGAGCTCTTACGATTATCTCCGCGCCTGTCTTGACGTCGCCTTCCTGCTTCCTTGCGTAAGCCGCGACAGCCGGAATGGTGTTGGCCAGAGCCACGCCGCCGCCGGGGACTATGCCTTCCTCAACGGCTGCCTTGGTTGCGTTGAGAGCGTCCTCGATGCGGAGCTTTCTCTCCTTAAGCTCGGTCTCGGTGGCCGCGCCTACCTTTATGACGGCAACGCCGCCGGAGAGCTTGCCTATGCGCTCCTGGAGCTTTTCCTTGTCGTAATCGGACTTGACCACTTCGTACTGGCCCTTCAGCTGCGCAACGCGGTCCGCGATGGCCTGCTTGGTGCCTGCGCCGTCCACGATGACGGTGTTCTCCTTGGTGACCTTTACGGACTTGGCTCTTCCGAGCATGTCCACGGTTGCGCTCTTAAGATCGTAGCCGGTCTCGTCGGAGATGACTATGCCTCCGGTAAGTACTGCGATGTCCGCCAGCATGTCCTTGCGCCTCTCGCCGAAGGCCGGGGCCTTTACGGCTACGACGTCCAGGACTCCCCTGATCTTGTTGACGACCAGCGTTGCAAGGGCTTCGCCCTCTACGTCCTCCGCCACTATGAAGAGCTTCTTGTTGAGCTTAAGCACCTGCTCCAGTATGGGCATGAGCTCCTGAATGTTCGCGATCTTCTTGTCGGTGATGAGTATGTACGGATCGTTGATGACGGCTTCCATCTTCTCCGGGTCGGATACCATGTAGGCGGACAGATAACCGCGGTCGAACTGCATGCCTTCCACGATCTCCAGCTCCGTACCCATGGACTTGGACTCCTCGACGGTGATGACGCCTGCGGCGCCTACCTTCTCCATGGCGTCCGCGATAAGATCGCCTATCTCCTTGTCGCTGCAGGAAACTGCCGCTACCTGAGCGATGGCATCCCTGCCGCTTACGGGAACGGATGCCTTCTTAAGGGCTTCTACCGCAACGTCCACAGCGCCCTGGATGCCCCTCTTAAGGACCATCGGGTTGGCGCCCGCGGCTACGTTCTTAAATCCCTCGCGGATTATGCTCTGCGCAAGCAGAGTGGCGGTGGTGGTGCCGTCTCCGGCTACGTCGTTGGTCTTGGAAGCGACTTCCTTGACGAGCTGAGCGCCCATGTTCTCGTAACCGTCTTCCAGGTCTATCTCCTTGGCGATGGTGACGCCGTCGTTGGTGATGAGCGGGGAGCCGTACTGCTTTGCAATGACTACGTTCCTGCCCTTGGGGCCCAGCGTGATCTTTACTGTGTCAGCAAGCTTGTCCACGCCTGCCTGAAGCTTTCTTCTTGCGGTCTCGCCGTAATTGATCTCTTTTGCCATGATGCTGCCCCCTTACTCTATTACAGCCAGGATGTCCGACTGTCCTAACACTATGTAATCCTGCCCGTCGAGCTTTATCTCGCTGCCGCCGAACCTGGAGAAGAAGACCTTGTCGCCTTCCTTAACGTCCATCGGCAGACGCTGTCCGTCCACGAGAGCTCCCGGTCCGACCGCGATGACGACTCCGTACTGCGGCTGCTCTTTGGCAGTTCCCGCGATGAACAGACCGCTGGCGGTCTTTTCTTCGGCATCGTCGCGCTTAAGCACTACGCGGTCTCCTAATGGTCTAAGTTTCATTGATGTACCTCCGTATATGTAATAGTTTTATTGACTATATTAGCACTCTGGCATCCCGAGTGCTAAACATATTATAACGCTTAATATTTCAATGTCAACAGGTATTTTTCCGGCCCGCTCGGGTTCAGTGAAAAAGCGATTCCGGTCGTATATGTTTATTGTATTACCGCGATCATCCGAAGCTGGCCAATATGTTTTTTCAGCCCGCTCCGAAGCGCTTCAAAAACATATATTGGCCAGCCACGGATCACTGAATAGTCCAAACCTATACGGCCTGTTCACCCTTTGCCTTGAATCCGCGGACCTCCACCGCCACGCCGTTGATGTTCAGGTTGGTCATCCTGGCGACTTCCTCCGTGATGTTCTTCTGGAGCTGGTACGCGGTGGTCCTTATGCGGCTGCCCCATTCCACGGTGACGATGACCCTTATGTACAGGTTGTTGTCCGCGTCCGCGGAGGATCCGGCCATTATCACCTGCGACGCGCCGGGGGTGACGGCGACTATGTGGCCCACTATGTCGCTTATTACTTTTTCCGAGATCTCGAACTTGCCCAGGTAGCTGTACTTGGGCCTCATGACGGTCTTCTCCGCGCTGTCCGCCTCGGTCTTCTCCGGTCCGAAGCTGCGCCTTGGATTCAGAAAATACCCGGAGAACTGCTTGCGCACCAGCAGCGTGGGCGCCGGTATTACATGCATGCCGCTGCGGTCGCGCACCTCGCGGGCCTTGGCTCTCTGCGCCTTGGTGGTTATGTCTTCTATGTGTATGTATTCCGACGCTTTGGGGAGGCCAAGCCGGTCCGTAATGATGTCCACCATGCGGTCCGACGTGCCCAGCACCAGGATGCTCTTCGGCTGCGCCTTGGCCACCGCCTCGCTCACCTGACGGGCCTGCTCCGGATCCTCGAATATGGCGGTCTTTATGGCGCCGACCTTGGTCTTCTGCTTCTTGGCGGATGTTCCGGCAACAATTACGCCCTCGTCGATGAACAGACCATCGTCTATAATGGCCTTGACACCCATGCGCGCGCACAGCTCTATTGCGTTGTAGCTCTTTCCGGTGCCGCTTTTACCGGATAATCCGTAAATAATCACTTGCTCTTCACAATTAATATGCTATAATACAGTCGTTTGGATCGTTACTTACTGTTTAAGGAGGTATACTATGGCTTATGTAATCGATGATAAGTGCATCAGCTGTGGAGCTTGCGCCGGTGAGTGCCCCGTAGGGGCCATCTCCGAAGGCGACGGAAAGTACGTTATCGACGAGAGTTCCTGCGTCGATTGCGGTTCCTGCGCAGGCGTCTGCCCGATGGAAGCTGCTCACGCTTAATATCAGAAAACGAAGGGCGAGGCGAAATGCCTCGCCCGTTTTTTATTGTCTTTCTGCGAACGTGCGCGGCAGTTCTAATCCGGGTGGTTGATATAGTAGCACAGCGCGTGAAGACTGTCCGAAAGGTGGACGTTTATCACCTTTACGCCCTTGGCGCTTATCTCCGTGTGTCCGAAGTTCCAGACGCCCTTTATCTCCGTGCCGGAAAGATCCGCGGCTACCTCCTCCGCTATTACTGCGGGTGCGGTTATGACCAGTATGTCGATGCCCTGGCGCATGCGCTGCCGGAACTCTTCCTTGCTCTGTACCTTGATGCCTGCGATCTCCGTGCCTATCATGTCCGGGCGGTTGTCGCAGAGCCCTACTATCTTATAAATGGGCTCGTTGCCGATAAGATAGTTTATTATGGCCTGACCAAGCTTTCCGCAGCCCACGAACGCTATGTTGTAGGTGCGGTCTAACCCCATTATCTCCTCCAGCTTGCCTTCCAGCTCCGCCACGCCGTAGCCGTAGCCCTGCTGGCCGAAGCCGCCGAAGTGGTTGAGGTCCTGCCTTATCTGGGACGCCGTGACGTCCATTATCTCGCCCAGTTCCTTGGAGGAGATCCTCTGGATGTCCTGAGCCTTGAGTTTCTTAAGATAGCGCCTGTATCTGGGGAGCCGCCTTACTACTGCATCGGAAACATAATTATTCATAAGTGTCCGCCTCTGTCTGCACAAAAAAAGTATTGTTATTTTCTTGACATTTTTATTTTAGCACCCGCCCTGCCTTGTTACAAGCGTTGATTGATGATAATATATGCAAATATGAGCATCCTTTCGGCACAGAAACTGAATAAGAGCTTCGGCGTTGAGAGCGTCCTGGAGGACGTCAGCTTTACCGTAAACAAGGGCGACCGCATTGGCGTCGTAGGGTCCAACGGAGCAGGAAAATCAACGCTTTTCAAGATGATAGTGGGCGAACTGGCGCCGGACAGCGGAGAACTTGCCGCAGCAAGAGACCTGTCCGCCGGCTACCTGCGTCAGCGCGAGCATTTTCCGGACGACCGCAGCGTCTTCGACACTCTCATGGATCTGGGACAGGAGAACGCTGCGCAGAAAGGACCCCTGGCGGGGCGGACCCTTGCGGAGCGTTTCGAGGACATCCACGGCTACAGCTTTGAGCGCGCAGCCCGGGGCATTTTAACGTCCCTTGGTTTCTCCGAGCAGAGCTTGGGGCAGATGGTAG
>JAFZRK010000153.1 GCA_017619905.1 Bacillota bacterium | reverse complement strand
GCGCGACGTATTTGCGGACACGGAGCACTTTGCGATGCTCTACAACAAGTGCATAATCACCAGCGAGATGAAGTACAATGCCAAGAACGGCAAGGTTGAATGGGCGGAGGGCAACACCATGTCGGAGGCGGAGCGCAAGGCCTATCTGGAGAAATACAAGACGCTGGCGGCGAACCGCTATTCCACCAGCCTTAAGATGGAATCCACGGATTTCTACAGGTTCGTCTGGGAAAACAGCGGATTTTAGGCACGGTTGTTTGCAGAAATCCCAGGGAAAACAGCGGATTGTAGGCATAACTTTTTTACAGAACTTTCAGGAAAAACATCGCATTTTGCGGCAACTTTTTACAGAGCCGCTTGGAAAAATACGGGAACTCGGACCCGGAATCGTTGAAATTTCAATGGTTTCGGGTTTTTGGTTTTTTACATCCGGAAAATGTAAAAAAAGTGCTTGACAAATATATCGGCAGGCGATATATTATAGCTACGATATATCGGCACACGATATAACGCGTCACGATAGAAGCGATCTCTTCAGAAGGGGTCGCGGCAGAAAGGATAAAGCAGATGTTCGAGAACTTAGCGCTTACGGAAGCGACCTACTACATCCTGCTCTCGCTGCATTCGCCGCAGCACGGCTACGGAATAATGCAGCAGGCGGAGGCGCTGTCTCACGGAAGGGTAAGGCTGGCGGCCGGCACCCTGTACGGCGCGCTCAACGCTATGGTGGACAAGCGCTGGATAGTGCAGCTCCCCGTGGAGGACGGCAGCAGAAAGAAGAATTATCAGATAACCGAGCTGGGACTTTCGGTCCTTAAGCAGGAGCTGGAACGGCTCCGCGAGCTCGTAAACAACGGCGACGCGATACTGGGCGGAACGAACGCGTCCGCGGGCGCCGCGCAGAACGGCAAGACAGGCGCCGCGCAGACAACAGGAGGCAGAAACAATGGCTAAGACGATCACAAAATTCAGATGGTTCTGGGTATGGGACTTCGATAAGGAAGAAAAATGGTTCAACGAGATGGCCATGAACGGCTGGGCGCTGGTAAGCGTCGGCTTCTGCAGGTACACCTTCGAGGCCTGCGAGCCCGGCGAATACATCGTCCGCCTGGAGATGCACGGAGTGAACAGCTCGGACAGCTCCTACGTCTCCTTCATGGAGGAGACCGGCGCGGAGTACATAGGCCGCGTCTTCCAGTGGATGTATTTCAGAAGGAAGAGCGAACTAGGACCGTTCGACATCTTCTCCGACATCGACTCCAAGCGGGACCATCTTAGGCGCATAAACAAAATGACGCTGATCGCGGGACTGACCAATCTGGTGGTTGGCTTCCTGAACTCCATGAACGGATCGCGCCTCAGCTGGATCAACCTGGTCCTGGCATCGGTCCTTATGTACGCGTCCGGCCGCATGAAGGGCCGCATAGACGCCTTGGACAGCGAGCGGCTGCTGAGAGAGTAAAGGGAGGTCAACATGAGCAAAGCATTAGTAGCGTATTTCTCCGCGGAAGGAAACACCGCAGCGGTAGCAAAGCGTCTGGCAGAGGCCGCAGGCGCGGACCTATTCGAGATAAGGCCGGTTGAGCCCTACACGGAAGACGACATCAACTGGCGCAAGCCGCTGTCGCGCTGCAACAAGGAGTTCTTCGGCAAAAAGGACGTGCCTATTGCGGAAACGGTGGAGGGCTTCGAGGGCTACGGTCTGGTATTCATCGGTTTCCCCATCTGGTACTACGCGGCGCCCAACATCATCAACACCTTCGTAAAAGGGTACGACTGGACCGGCAAGCGCATAGCGCTGTTCGCTACGTCCGGCGGCAGCGACATAACCAAGAGCCCGGATAAGCTGAGGCCTTTCCTTAACGGCAAGGGCGAGATCGTTGCAGCCAAGCTGTTTTCGGCCGGAGCGGACGAGGCGGAGCTCAAGGCCTGGGCGGATCCGCTGATTATGCCTTGGAAGGCGCAGGGTCAGCCGCACAAGCCGCTCGAGGCGGATATCACGGACAAAGCCATAGAATACAACGACAAGTTCAACCGCATGCGCACCATGGACAGGGACTTCCCGGAGGAGCAGAAATGAAGCGCCCGGCAGTGTGGATAGCCGCAGCCGCTGTTCTGCTCTGCGCGGGGCTTGCAGCCGCCTTCATTGCGGGCGTGCCCTCCCGCAAAGAGGACCCGGTAAAAGAGGGGAAAACAGCGGTAGACAAGGACGTTCTGGATGTACTTAAGACCAGGTTCCCGGAGTATTTCGATTTGGACACCATGAAAGGTCTGGAGGTCTACGTCTGGCAGATGGCGGGGAACAGTTTCTCCTGGGGGCTCATGTCCGGGACCAACCGCTCCAAAGAAGACACGGAGCTTTGGAATCTTAAAGGAACCACCACGGACGAGATGCGCGTCATCCTTTCCTCTTACGGCATCCCGGAGGAGAACATCAGCGTCATCCCGATCTCCAAACCGTATTCCAGCTACTATGATCCGGACATCCAGACGCCCGGTTATGCCGAAAAGGTCCGGAAGATGCTCTTCAGCGACGAGCCGCTGGAGCTGGATCTTACCGAAGAGCTGTTTGCGGTGATCATGTCTTCGCCGCAGACTTCTTCCAACAGCTGGGATTATCTTAACGCCCACGAGGCAGAGCACAAGAAGCTGCTTGCGGACAAGGAGCGGACGCTGAGATATATTTTCGGGTATTTTCTGGCATCCGGGCAGAACATGTACTGGGCAGACGGTCTGCCGGGCGTGCTGATGCGCATAGTCCTGGACGAGCTGGCCCCGGAGTCCATGCTGGATCTTGCAGGCACGCCCTCGGAGTACTTCAAGGCCTGGAAAGACATGGCGCTCAAGCAAAAAACCGAACTCGGAGACGAATGGCTTAAAACCAATGCGCCTGCGGCATACTTGCTTACGCAGATGCTGTAGGTAAAAACGGTACACATATAGCAAATGTAAATTAAAACGCTTTATATTTGCTATATTTTTTGATAGCATTCACCCGAAAGAGAGGTGATGAGCCATGTCTCAGGTAATGGTCAATTTCCGGCTGGACGAGAACGATAAAAAAGCATGGAGGCGATCTGCAGGGATCTTGGGATGAGCATGTCCACAGCGTTTACGATCTTCGTAAAGAAAATGCTGAGGGAAAAAAGGATCCCTTTCGAGGTCTCCGTGGACCCGTTCTATTCGGAGCAGAACATTAATCCTCTTAAGAGAGTTATTTCGGAGATAGAGTCCGGAAATGCAAAACTGGAGGAGCACGAGCTTATAGAGGTCTAGTAGAAAACGTTTATCATCGCTGAATGCAAAGACCACTACGACAAATAAGCTGCAATACAAAAACGACGGTTCGCCCGTCGTTTTTAGTTGCTTTCGTTTCTCCCGGCCGGCTATTTCCCGATTACAAGTTCGCCGTTCTTCAGCTGCAGCTGACCTTCCTCCAGCACGGTCTCGTGGGTCATGGGCGTCTGCCGCCTTACGCACAGGCGGCCGTCCTTAACGATCAGCAGGTAGTCGTTCTGCCCGCGGTCCGACAGCTCATAGACCTTTCCGGCCTTAAAGTCCATGGCATATATGCGCATGTCTATCAGTCCGGAGCCCACGATGCGGGTGATGCACAGTTCCGGCGCCTTGTCGCCGTTGATGTCGCAGAAGTACGCGTTGTCGATCTGCCAGCCCGGTTCGAAGAGCAGCTCCTTAGCGCCGTCTTTTATCATGATCAGGCGGGGGCCGGACTCCTCCGTGTCCTCAATCGTAAAGGCCATTCCCGGCAGCCCGTCGACGGAGATCTCTTTGTTGAAGGCGTTCGTGTAGTCCTCCCACGTGACCGACTCCGACGTCCAGCCCTCGGTGACTGCCGAGTGCGCGTCGAACCACTTGGTGACCGCGCCCTGGCGGCTGCTCCGCGCCGTAATGATAATGTCGACGGCAGCGCAGAGGACCAGCATCGCTACCGCCGCTATCAGCGCTTTTCTTGTGTTAGTCATGACGCGTCCGCTCCTTTCTGCCCGCCCTTTATCCACCTTTGCAGCGCTTCTTTGGGCCGCGCGAACAGCTTGTTCCAAAGCGTTACTATGTTGCCGACCAGGAAGGCCGCGATTATGGTGCCTTCGCGCACGCCGCTCAGTTTCTTAAGGAAGATGAGGCAGAGGACGGCGGCGATCACCGTCATCGTAATGTCGGAGGTCATGCGGACGGGACCGTACTCCTTGCCGAGCTTCTCCGCCACGGCCTTTGGGAACGCGTTGCCAGGCAGCATAACCACGTCGCCTATCAGCTCGAAATAAACGCCGAAGGCCAGGATGCCGCAGCCGATCACCAGCAGCAGAAGCTTTACCGCGTAGTTTCCCGGGACCAGGTTCCGGAGCAGATAGTTGGAGAAGTCCGTGCAGTATCCGAACGCGAACACCATGACCACCTGCAGCGCCAGCTCCACCTTGTTTGCGTTACCGCGCAGGATGATCCACTGAAGCAGCACCAGCAGTATGTTGAAAACGATTATGTAGTTGCCCATGGTAAAGCGCGGGAATATAAGCGACAGACTGTACGGGATGGCCGCTATCGGAGACGCGCCAAGCAGCGCCCTCGTGGTGAACGCCACGCCGAACGCGTTGAAGAACAGCCCTATGAAGAACACGATGTACCGTTTTACGCCTTCTTTGAACGTCATAATGCTAGATCCAAATCGTCCCCGGTCCCTCCCTCGCCTGACAGCTGACAATAAGGTAGTAATGCTACGCATTAAGTGTACAAGTGTAACGGTACGGGGCATACGTCGTAAAATGAGGGATTCGGACCCTCCGGTATGTGCCCGGCATACCCACCTGGAGCGCGGTCTGTTCTCGCCCGCGAGAGATCATGTCCACTCTGTCAGGTTACCGCTGATCGTTTACAGCAGTTCGGTGGTCCAGTTGAGGCCCTGGATCAGCTCATCGGTCTCGCGGAGCTGCCTGGAGTAAGTGTCCACCTGCTTCTGCAGCTCGGACACCTTTACAGTGCTCAGGACCTTTATCTCCGTCTTGGAGTATCTGGAGATCTTTTCGCTGGAGGCGTCCAGGAAGTTTCTCATTATTCTGATGCGCTCCTTAAGGACATCCCTGCGCGCTATGAGATCGCTTATCGTAAGGTCGCCTGACTTGGTCTCGTTGTTGGTCCTGTTGATCCTTGCGATCAGCTCCTCCAGCCTTACAAGGCATTCGTCCAGTTCCGTCAGAAGGGCCTTCGGGTCCTCCGCCGGCTTCTCGCCTTCCTGTATCTTAGCGTTGTTGTTGAGTCTTACACCGAGCTCGGAGATCCTCCTCTGAAGATCCGCCCTCTCGGACAATGCAGTTGCAAGCTTCATTGCGAACACACCTCCGTTGTTAGTATCGGTATTATTATACACCAAAATGCAGGCCGGTATATCTCTTAGTCATCGTCTTCGTTCTCCAGATAGTACTGGACGCGGTAGCATTCGTCTGTGGACTGCTCGCCGCAGTAGCGCCACTGGCAGGCGAAGCGGTCCAGCACGGAGTGGCGGTATACACCCAGCCCGTCCAGGTACGCCGGGAAATCTTTGTTGCCGCTTTCGTCGAACTCTTTCCTATCTATTGACAGGTCCCAGAACGACATTCCGTCCATCAGCCAGTGGCAGAGCTCCACATGCATCCCGTCCTTAAGGGTGTAAACGTCTTTGTAGCAAATGGTAATGTCATCGGTCTTTACCGGCTTTTCGACCGTGCATTCCACGCTTTCCGCGTTTTCGCTTATTCCGTCGAAAAGTGTATTGACCAGGAAGACGATCCGGCCTTTGTACATGTACCATTCGCCGGGTCTGTAAGGATATCCTTCGTCCATGTTTCTGCCTCCTTTCAGGGCTGCTTCGCGGTCCGCGCATGCTTTTTGCGGATCGCTGCGCAGTCTTTCCCGCGCTTTTATGGTACACGTTCCTATGTACCATTTTCGTCCCATGCGTCTGAGTACAATAGCCGTGTAAATATCGAGCAGCACAAAACAGCACAGACACGGAGGAAAAAGAATGAGCGCATTCGACAAAGTAATAGGTTACGACAGCATCAAGACGGAGCTTCTTCAGGTGTGCGACGTCATCCACAACCCGGAGGTATACAGCGCCATGGGGGCGCGGCTCCCCCGCGGCATACTGCTTTCCGGCGAGCCCGGCCTGGGGAAGACACTTCTGGCAAAGGCATTCATAGAGGAGAGCGGCCTGCAGGCCTATATGGTGCGCCGCGACACAGCGGAGGGGGATTTCATATCAGACATAGCGGCGAAATTCGGAGCGGCAAAGGAACACGCGCCCGCCATAGTCTTCCTGGACGACATGGACAAGTTCGCCAACGAGGACGACCGTCACCCCGACGCCGCGGAGTACGTGGCGGTCCAGGCAGGCATCGACGTAGTAAGGGACAGCGAGGTCTACGTCATCGCGACGGTGAACGACGAGGACAAGCTTCCGGAGTCCCTCATCCGTCCCGGCCGTTTCGACAGGTACATACACGTGGAGACCCCCTGCGAGAAGGACGCGGAGGAGATAATAAAGCACTACCTGTCCGGCAAGAAGCTTGCGGAAGACGTGGACCTGGAGGACGTCTCCAGGATGATAAGGTACAGTTCCTGCGCGGAGCTGGAGACCATACTCAATGAGGCGGCCATACTTGCGGCGTACGCCAGAAAGCCCGTCCTGGACATGAGCGACATAGTAAAGGCGGTGCTCCGCATGACGTACAAGGCCTCGGACGACCTCAACAGCGTGTCCGACGCCGAAAGAGCGGAAAGAGCCATCCACGAGGCGGGACACCTTGTGGTGAGCGAGGTCCTGATTCCCGGCAGCGTAGGCATGGCCTCCATCCAGTGCAGCAGAGGCGGTTCCGCGGGCGGTTTCATCCACATGTGCACGGGCCCGGAGAGCGTGGAACAGGCGGTGATGATAGGCCTTGGCGGCAAGTGCGCCTCGGAGATGATAAACGCGGCCGGGGCCGCGTCCGGGTGCACGTCGGACCTCAGGAAGGCGGTGCGCGTAATAAGGGACGACATGCTGCACAACGCCGGATGCGGATTCGCGCTTATGAACGCCAACGGCAGCCGCTACGAGGACCTGTCGGGGGACCTGAGCGCCAAAGTGGAGACCGCCATCCACCTGGAACTGGAAAAGTACGCCTTCAGGACCAGGGACATACTGAAAAGAAACGAGGACTTCCTGTGCGCGGTGATAGAGGAACTTTCGAAAAAGGAGACGCTTCTGTACTCGGACATCCGGGCGATACGCGAGAAGTGCGGAATCGGGGAGACCGCGTAAACAGAGCGGCGGAACGGGGCGGTGCTGCGGCAGCGTCCCGTTTTTGGTACGCTGCCGCAGGTACAATGAATGTGTAAGGAGGAACGACAGATGAGCGAACAGAGCATTGCAGTTGAAGCGTCCACGATAGACACCGCAAAACTGAGAGAGCTTGGATACACTGTGTACCACAGGCTGGTATTGGGGCTTGCGGACGGCATCCACACCAGAAAGATATGGATGCTGGATCCTGAAAGCAGGACCGGCGAAGACGCGGCGCCAAAGGGCGCAAATGCCATCACGTTTCAGGAATACATAAAGCTTTACGAGGACCATGAAGGAGGACAGAACAGATGAAATACCGCTACATAGAATTCACGGACAAGACCGCAGTCAGCTCTAAGGGGCGCAAGAGAGGATGGCTCTTCTGCGCGGGAAAGCCGGACCCGGAGCTGATCGCGGAGCTGGAACTGGAACCGGAAAAGTCCGGTTACGACGGCAGCGTCGTCGGCTACACAACGACTCTTCAGAACATGGGAGAAAAGGGCTGGGAGCTGCAGTTCGTGACCCCCTGCGGCGTCAACTTTTCCGAGCGCGGCGGCATGGCCGGTCCCATAGAGAATTCGTACATATTCCGGAAGACCGAGGGCTGAACGCACCGGGAAATGCACCGAAAACGGTACACATTCGCTGTTCATGTTGCCTATCGGCCTGTGGTATAATGAAGACGGACCTGTTCCGGAAGGAGGACCCCGCATGGAAAGTTTGGAATCCAAGAAACTGGCGCTTTTACGGATACTTCAGATACTGCAGGAATACAGCGACGCGGACCATCCGCTTACGCAGGAGGACATCGCTGGGCATCTGGAAAAGGACTACGGCCTGGTGATAGAGCGCAAGGCAATTGGGCGCAACCTGTCGCTTCTAAAGGAGGCGGATTTCGACATAGTCTCCGGGCACGGCGGCAGCTACCTTGCGGCCCGCGACTTTGAGAACTCGGAGCTGCATCTTCTTATCGACGGCGTCCTTTCCAGCCGCCACATAACCGCCAGACATTCCAAGGACCTCATAAAGCGCATCTGCGGGCTGTCCAACAGGTACTTTAAGTCCGGCGTCAAGAGCATCTACTCCGTGGACGACTGGAACAAGACGGACAATCAGGCGCTGTTCTACAACATAGAGCTGATCGACGAGGCCATCCAGGCCGGCAGGCAGATCAGCTACGACTACAACAAATACGGGGCGGACAAGAAGCTCCATAAGACCGTCCGCCACACGGTCAGCCCCTACCAGATGGTCCTGAGCAATCAGCGCTACTACCTTATGGCGTATAGCGAGCGCTGGAAGAACATGGCGTTCCACAAGCTGGACCGCATCACCAACATGGAGATCCTGGACGTACCGGCCACGCCTATAAGAAGCGTTCCGGGTTACGAGAACGGCATAGACTACAAGAAGCTTTCGACAGGGCTGCCGTATCTGTTTACGGACGAGCCGACCCGCATAGACCTTCTGGCATCTGAGGACGCGGTGGACCAGCTTATAGAGTGGTTCGGCAAGGACATACGCATAAACAAGTCGGCGACGGATCCCGGCAAGGTGCGCGTAAGCATAATCGCCTCGCCCAACGCCATGGAGCACTGGGCAATGCAGTACATCCACTCCGTGGAAGTAGTGTCCCCGGGATTTCTGCGTAACAAGATAAAAGAAACGCTGAAAGAAGCGACGGAGAAGTATAAATAAAAGAAAGGGAAAGCAATGGCCACAAATAATATAATAAAGACTACTGAGGATGAAGATGATTTCGAAATAACAATAGCTCTGAGCAATGAAGAAGCACTACAGTTGTTTGCCCACCTTGAAGAAGCTTTAGATAAGGAACCTTGCGACAACACGCTAAAGCATTCAATACAATGGATCCGCGAGAATTTAGGAGACGACCGGGTGGATGAGATCGTCGAATCGCTGGAATCCATGGGCGGTTTCTGCGACTGTGAAGTCTTGTTCAATGTAACGGAATACTACGATTCGAAAAAAGAATTAAACTCTGGAAACGATCAATTCAACCTCTTTAAGACCAGCAATGATGGCAAGATTATTACCAAGCTAAAGGATAGAGATGCAAAATATGATAGACTTATTATTCCGAACGGGGTTTTATTTATCTTGAATAAGGCCTTTTATGAAACGCAAATAAGCGAAGCGGTCCTTCCTGAGGGGATAATCGGCATCGGGGAAGAGGCCTTCGGATGCACTGAATTAGTAAAAATCAATATTCCGAAATCAGTAGAAACGATCGGAAAAGCTTTTCTTTCCCCATATCACATGCTTGGTAAGTCTCGCCCGAAAGTAGTTCTTGATCCGGACAATCCGCATTTCTCGATTATAGATGATTCTTTAGTATGTAATGAAACAAAGGAATTGATTTGTTTTCTTAATACCAGTGAGCCTAAAGAATACGCGATTCCATCCGGTATAAAGAGTATCGGAATCTGTGCGTTTAGCGATATTGAGAATATTAAGATCATTCGTATTCCAGATAGTGTAGAAAAGATTGAAAACGAAGCGTTCTGCAATTGTACAAATCTTGAAAAAGTATTCATCCCCGCAAGCGTAAAAAAAATAGGCAAAGGGACGAACTATTGGGACCCGCCTTTTTACCGCTGGGAAAACGAGGATAGTTTGACAATTATAGCTCCGAAAGGGAGTAAAGCGATAGAATATGCTAAAAAGATAGGCCTTCATTATATTGCTGAATAAAAATGCTAAAGAAAGGAATTCAAAAAAAATAGTATTCCATATAAACAGGTTTGATGCGTATAGTTAGTCCAACAAAGAAGCAAACGAATAGGATCGGGAAAAAATTCAATGACGAGTTATTCAGGACAAGAAATCGATCTGCGGGAGTGCGTACAGTACGTCATAGATGTGCTGAATATCGGTGAGCTTGATGCCGGCAGAGTTGACATCAGGTTTGCTGATGATATTAAACGCTCAGTCAAAAAGGTGCATCCCGGGGTAGGCGACTCTTTTGCAATCAGAAGACGCGAGTATAACAGAGAAGAAGCGTATGAGCCTTTTTCCAGAGATGCTTTGAAGGAAGTCTCTTCTGTAGTGCTTGGAGAATTCATATCTTCAGCAGCAAAGAAAGGCTGGAAGATCGGCACGATCCGGCTCTATCCCAACGCCATAGCGGAGTTCTGTACTGCAAACGGTCTGGATCCGGACACCGTACTCCTTGCGACACTTGCGCGCGAAGCATTCCAGGCATGTCATTACAGCGTGTTTAAATCTTGCGGTGTGAGCATGAGATGGAACAGCGGCTCAACCCAAAAGAACCGTGATATAGTAAAAGAGAGTCTTGCCGACGCCTTTGAGTATATCTTCCTGATCAATCAGGGTGGAGAATGGCTGAACCTTGCTGAAGCACATAAATATATGGACTTCCTTGAGAACACCTGGCGTAGCTGCGACATCGAAGACTGGCCGACTTCCGGCGCGCTTGGAATTGGCGGCGCGGGACTCACGAAAGTCGCGACTCCGCCGGACATCATGGACAGATTGCTTCATCTGTTTCTATATGACTGGAAGTCTGCAGCGGATATAATAAGAGCCGGGTATTACCTGGCGGATGATGAAATATGCAGCGTGTTAGGGTTGGATCTGGAGGCATAAAATGAACAACTACACAGTGTCTAATATAGGTTTTCCGGTAGGGCAGTGGATCGATACAAGTACAGGAGAATATGACAAATACCATGTCAGAGAGCTTTTGAGGGACCTTTACGGTTGCGCGGAAGACATCCTGCGCATGACACTGCGGTTTGAAGAACCGGTCTTCATAAATAATGGCTTGTTTCCTGAAAAACTGAATATAAAACTGTCGGAGGATATACTCTATGAAAGTTCCGGAGTGTCCCTGAAAGACATCAGGAAAATGCTGAACGACATTATTAAGGATATACCGGACAAAAGACTGGTCGTTCTGAAGGAAATGCTGGACAAGATCAATGGTATCAAAGAACTTGAGGTTGGCTTCGAGATCAGGCGTTATATAAACGATATCCATCCTGAAAATGAAAAGGTACGGAAGTTACTGGGACAGATAGAGAATAAACAGTCCCTTGTCTTGGGCAAGTTTATTCCTTCAAAGGGTACGGACAAACTTGGAAATATCATTCTTTATCCTAAGGCGATAGCGATCTCGAAAAGGACCAAAGCGAGCAGTTTCGATACTGTGTTCTGGACGACGTTCGCGCATGAGATCTTCCACGCGTATCACTACGGCGCGTTTGTTCAGAACGGGAAGGCCGATCGCTGGAATGACAGCCTGAACGGAACCGAAAGCAAAATGGTAAAGGAAAGCCTGGCTGCGGCATTTGAAAGCAAGTTTGTATTTCAGTGCGAATCAGACGGCAGCATTCCTCATGACTTATCAAAAGGACTGCGCCGCGAATTGGAATACGAGTGGATCGACAACGATCTGCTCGACTGGCCGTATTCCGGAGCATTGGGCATCATAAGGGAGGAGTTGCCTGCGTTCGATTTCCCGCTGTTTACAAAGCTGATCGAGTGCTCTTTGGAAGACTGGGAGCTCCCGGCTGAAGCGATAATGGCAGGGTACTATACATTGAAGGTGGAACATAAAACAGGAAAACTGTAACGGCCGGGATAGTGGGATAGTATCGGAGCATTTATGGCAGAGAACAAAGAGCACAGGATAATAGGGCTGGCGCCGATCAGGGAGTATCCTACGTATCAGGCGGTGTACCAGCTGCACCCGCAGGGCAGTTCGAACTCGGGCGGTCCCGGCGGCGGGTCGAGCGCAGACGGGCTTTTCCGCAAGGCCGTCCTTATTGTCGTGGACTGGCTCAGAAAACGCATAGAAAAGAAGGGCAACGACGCGTCGTTCCTGGACGCTTACCCGCGTCCGGAGGGCTTCGCGGATTTTAATCTAGAGGAAGCCGCGGAGCTTACAAAGAACGAGAGCTACGACGTTACCTCCATATACAGGCCTGAAAGCGCCGAGTGGGCCTTCCGTCTGTCCGAGCCAAGCAGCGTTGTGGCGAACCAGTCGTTTACCACGGACATAGGGCTCAAGAGGTTCGAGGACAGCGTGCTTCTGGGCATCCGCACCGTCTGCCGCGAGGAGCCCCGGGACGAGTACGCGGCGGTGTTCCGTCTGGACTTCGTGTGCAACGTTCTGATGTACGACCCCGACATACGCGTAACGGAATACGGCGCAGGCCAGGCGCTGAGCGATACGTTTATAAAGCTTAACGGCAAGAGCGGCGAGCAGTGCCGCATCCTTAAAGAACAGCTGATCTGCAACCCGGCGCGGCGGCTTCCTGTGGCGCTGTTCTACGAGACAGCCATGGACCGCATGGGCGGGGAACTTACCGAAACGGTCCAGAAGATCGCCAAAGCGCACTGCTATCTGTTCTGCGTCACCGATAGCCCGTACAAGCTGCTGGTAAGCAATCTGGGCAGGCAGGACCTTGCGGAGGCGTTCAAGGCCGGGGAAGAGTGCATAGTAATATACGACCCGGATAACATAGCGGGAATTCAAAACGTACGGATCCTGAACGAGGAGGCTCCCGCGGAAGAAACGGAGACCGGCAGCGCGGACGGGAAAGTGGAGACCGAGTCTCCGGAGCCCGGCAGTTCCGGAGAAACGGACAAGCCGGACCTAGTAATATTACCGGACAAACAGCCCGTCCAGAAGCTCTGCGAATCTCTGCAGAACCGCTTCCGCGGCAAGAAATACGACTACAAGGGCATATGCTTCTATTCGGAACTTAGAGAAAAGCGTCTGCTCGATTCACTTCCCGCAGTAAGCGATCCCAAGGGTAGAGAAGAGCTCTCCGGGATAATCACGGAACTGCGCGAGGAACTGGAGATAGCGGAACGTACAGCCGCCCAGTACTTCGAGGAAAACGAGTCGCTGAAGGCCAGGGCCGCTAAGCTGGACAAGGATCTACGCCGCGCCCATCACGATAACAAAACAGAACAGATGCAGATGCAGCTCAACTCGCTGATAAAGGAGATGGGCTCGCAGAAGGACAAACAAAAGCAGAAGGACGACACCATAAAAGCTCTGAAAAACAAGAATATGGAGCTGCGCAGGGAATTCCGCCCGTTCGCTGAACTGCCGCTGCCCGGCAACACTCCCAGGGAGGACATCCTTAACTGGATACGGGACAACTACGGCGACCGCATAATCATCCACAAACGCGCCGAAAAGGCCTTCCTGGAATATGACAAGAACGTGGATTACATGGCGCTGTGCCGCATGATCCACTACCTGTACGGCTACACCGTGTCCGCGGACGAGAACCGGGGAGACCGCAACGCTACCGCCGAGGCCGCGAAGGCCTACGACGTTTTGAGCGAGAATCTGGCTGCGGAGCCCTCCGCCAAGAAGGGCACCATGGAGAACCAGCGCGCCGAGTTCAGCATCGACATCTCCGAGTACGACCCGTCCGTCGGCCGCGTGCTGCTGGACCTTCACATAAAGAAGGGCAAAGGCCTAGACCGCGACATGATCCGCATCTACTTCTGCTACGACAGCGTTATTAAAAAGAGTATAATAGGATATATGCCAGGGCATTTGGATTTGGGGAGATAAATAGAAAAACAGTTTCTGGTTTTTCCTAAGTAATCATAATAGTTTTGGTATTATATATCATCAATACTGTATATGATACACCCTCGCCTTCGCTTCCTGCCCGGTCATGGCGGCGAAGGCTTTTTCATAGGCGGAAAGCTGTTCGCGGTAGTGCTCGTCCAGATCGGATGGATCGGCGTTGGTCTTGTAGTCGATGATGTGCCAAACCCCATCCTTTTTATAGACAACGTCCATGATGCCGTGCCAGACCGTAGTCTTTATATCTGCGCTGTCTTCCGTCTCTACGTTCTGCCCACTGTCTTCATTATAGCAGAAGGGCAGCTCGCAGAAGACTTCTTCCGCGGAGAGCAGTTCGGAAAGAATGTCCTGAGGCGTGCCATTGTCCTGCGGGTAACCTCCGGAGCGGATCTTGCTGACAACGCCCGTCAGCAGGTTTTCGTAGACTGCCGGGTCGGCCTGGTATTCATTGAGCGTTTCGCGAACAAGGCTGTCCGCGTCCGTGACATTTCTCGAGGAAACAAGCGCCTCCATTATCCTATGGACCATCGTTCCGAGCAGGGTGGGTATAATGTTCACTCCGCGCTGTTTTGTCTCGCCGGCCGCCTTGTCGTCGTAGTCATCCTCGGATGAAGTGACGCCCTTCAGCGTTATGACGCTGGGACGTTTTATCTCGTAGGAGGGGTTTTGCGAGGCGCGGTCGTTAAGAACGCCTTCAGCCTCGGCTTTATCGTACAGTCCTTCCGCGTCCAGCAGGTTTTTCTCTGCCGGCTGGAATGGTTTATACTCTCCGAGGATGTTCAGAATGTCATCATCTATGTAACCGATCAGCGGCAGCCAGGGGTTGTTTTCATCCGGTTCGCCCTTGCTGTTCATGGCGTTCGCGACTATAAGCAGGTTCTCCGCGCGTGTAGCGGCAACGTATAGCAGCCTGGTATTCTCACTATCCAGGACATCGATTTCTTTAGCGAATTCATCCGGATGATCGATGCAGTCGATGGTGTTATATGATTCTTCACTGAGTTTTATGCTGAAGACGTAGCTCTGAGGATCATTGCCGCCGTAATCGACCCTAAGGGCCGGTTCCCCGGTCTTTTTGATGGGATCAGCGAGTATTACTACCGATGCCTCCAGGCCTTTAACCTTGTGCAGGTTAGCGATGTGCACCCTGTTTTGGTTAGCGACCAGTTGGATGCTGCGTTCCTGATCGCTTTCGCCGTTTACGAGCTTTTTCAGGAAAGCCGCCCCTTCGCGTATGTCGGAAACGGTCCCGTCGGTCTGTGCCTGGCGCAAAAGCTCCAGCGCGAAGTAAAGACACTCCGCGTTATCTGTGCCGAGTCTCGCGAAAAGCCTGAATTCATCCATTATCAGTCCCGCGACTGACGCGGCCGACATCTGCTTAGCGCGTTCCGAAAGATCGAAGATCTTTTCTTCCGTTACGATGGCTCCGCTCTGCTTTTCCGCGCTGTAGCGGGTCAGCTTGTTGTAGGGATCCGCCGCGGCCGCCATTATCTTCGCGAGGGCGACAAGGGCAGGGCAGTTGCCGAATACCACTTCGCCTTCCACGTAGTAAGGGATGTCCAGTTCGGTAAGGGCGTTCATGTAAAGAGAGAGCCTTGTCTTGGCTGGAGTTATTATCATGAAATCGCTGTATTTAAGACGCCTTGGTTTGGCAGTTTCTTCGCGACCTTGTATGGTAAAGTTCGGATCTTCAACGAGTCTGCGTATCATGTCCGCGACCTTCCCCGGATCCTCGTACGACGATTTTCTGGAGTATTTACCCACGTCGTACTTGAACACTCCGTTGAGGAGGGCCTTGTATGCAGGCTTTTCGCCCAGTGGTATGGGGCTGAACCTGCTCTGGATCGCCGTGTCTTCCGGAAGCATCTGCGTAAACACGTTGTTGAACCAAGCGCACAGAGCGTCTGTGGATCTGTAGTTACGGGACAGCAGCAGAACCTCTCCTACAGGATGCTTGAACAGGCCCTTCACCTTCAGGAACGCCGCCACGTCCGCATTACGGAACCTGTATATCGATTGTTTCGGGTCTCCTACTATAAACAGTGATCCAGGCTTCGGAACGCACTGTTTCCAGTCCTCTACCGGCTTTTTTGCGGTCAGGTAGAAGAACACTTCGGCCTGCAGGGGGTTCGTGTCCTGGAACTCGTCTATAAGGAAGTAGCTGTGGCGCTCATAGATGTGTTTTATCAGCTTACCGTCCGCTGCCGCGTCTTGTTTTAGCATGTCGCGAAGATACAGGAGACAGTCGTAGAAGGTGAGATGACCTTCTTTTCGGAGGGTGTCCGAGACTACCGGCACCGCCGAATGCAAAAGGTCTAAAAGCACGGAGAAACAGTAGTTTTTCAGCTTTGCGACAATGAACGGATCCGCGTTGGGGTCTATCTCAAACCATGCAAGTTTGCCTCTGCTGCAATGCGGGATAAAGAATTTATCCCAGTCCCGACCCAGCAGATCCATTTTATCTTCGTATTCTTTTATGATACGAAGTCCGCTAAGGTCCTTAAGGGCAACTATGACCGATTCCGGATCTCTGTCCCAGGAACCCATCAGCAGATTCTTGTTTTCCAAAAGGATCTGCCAGGATGCGGCAGCATCCTTGGGCCTTTCCGTCGCAACAGCTTCAGGATGTTTCAGCAGCGCGTTGAGCATATTAATGATGCGGGCCTTGTCTTCGGCAAAAGCACTGTCTATTCCATCCGCAGGCGGCGCTGCATAGTTCAAATTCGCGTCCCTGACATCCATCAGCATCTTAAGGCCGTTTACGAAAGCCGCTTCCGGCTTGTAGAACAGTTTACCTATCTTTTTCGTCTTTTCCTGAAGTTCGTTGCCATAGGTCCCGCTGAGGAGCCTGGAATACTCGCGCCTTAAAAGCGCGGTCATCTCCTCGTCCGTGCAGACTCCCGCGTTAGACGGTATACCGGCTTTGGCAGGGTGTTCGGAAAGCACCATGCCGCAGAAAGAGTCTATAGTTCCCATGAAGCATAGGTCTATGTTTTTTAAGGCTTCCCGAGCGAGTTGGGTGCCTGCCTCCGCCAGTTTTTTCTGAAATCTCGCGTAAAACTCTCCGGCAGCTGCTTTGGTAAACGTGATGGCGCAGATCTTGCTTATATCTATGCCGCCCTCCACCATTGCGACCATACGGTCGACCAGAACGGTAGTCTTACCGGAGCCGGCGCCTGCCTCCACGAAGAAGTTGCAGCCTATGTCCTGTCTGATCCTGTCTCTGGATTCCTTGTCGAAGTCTTTATTCATCAGCGGCCTCCGAAACCTGTCCGGGCATTGTTTCGCAAATATCCTTAAGCTTGCAGTATTTGCAGTTGTCCTGAGATTTGTACGCGGGGAATTCGCCGGATACCGTCGCGTCGGCAAACGCGCGGAGCATGGCGTCCAGCTTCTCCTCCATGTCGTTATCGTAAACGCACTTTACGGTAATGCCTTTTCTTATGTAGCGGTAGACGCAGAGCGAGACCGGTATGCCGGCCTGTCTGCACATCCACGCGTAGATAACAACCTGAAGGCAGGTGCGTATGTCGTTTTCCACATGATTCTTTTTGCGGCCAGTCTTGTAGTCCGCGATCATGAACAGCCCGGTGGGAGTCTTTTCAACTCTGTCGGGGTAGCCCATAAGCTTTACGCCGCTGGGGTGCTGGCAATGGTATTTATCTTCCGCGGAGAGGACCTTGTTGCCGGGGTCCATCTCGTAGGACCTTTTCATCATGTCCAGGAATTCCTGCTTTTTACGCTGCGCGTCCGGGCTGTGCATGGCAGGCCTCTGCTTAAGGAAGGCGTCGAAAGCGTCGGAACATGCGGCCAGGAACTCTTCTTCGGAAACGCGTTTCCTGGCGAGCTCCTCCATCATGGAGTGCGCCAGGGTGCCCAGCTCCTTGGCGTTTATTACCTCGAACGGATCGTCCTCTTCTTCCTCCGGAATGCCCAGGATCCTGTTAAGGTAGAAGCGCCTGGGGCACTGGAAGAACATTTCCAGAGCGGAGGGAGACCATTCTCTGTCCAGTATTCCCTGAGGGGCTTCGTCGACCCCCAGGAACGTTATATGCGCCGGCACGTCGCCATCCGCGTAGGCTTTCCCCGCGAGGTCCGAAGCGGAAAGACCGTTGGTGAAGTAGGTAGTACTTTCAAAGGCTTTTTTGGAATCATCTATGGTCGACTTGGGATTTTCCGCCTCGTAGATCTCGTACAGCACGGAAGAGGGGTTCTGCGCTTTCAGGACCGCCAGGTCGTAATAGGGATAGGAAAGGCTTACGTTAGAGCCGAGATGCTTCGCGAGCGCAAGCAGGTTTTCAAGGCTGTTCTTCTTTCCCCTTATTCTTCCGGAAGAGGTGAGCGCCGCCCCCGAAGCGGAGAACTTCAGCAGGTCGTTGTCTAAAAGCAGGTAGTTCTCCGTAGGTGTGCCGGGGAAGTTTGCCGCCGACATGCCGCAGATATAAAGGTTTTCGCGAATGCCGGTCCGCGCCCCGGGTATCGACGTAACGTGCAGACATCCGGGACGGCTGCTCTCGGAGCACACGGTCTTGCTTAAAAGCCTGGGGATTATCTCGTCCAGCTTGTCGCTTGCGTACTGCATGCAGGCGTCTACCGCGGAGGTTATTACGTTCAGCGCGGAACGGTCTATGCGGCCGGACGGATCCGGCCTTATGACAGAGTATTTCTCTATGAACGCGGACATGCCCGGCGCCAGCTCGGCGGCGAACTTTTCTGTCAGATCGATGTATTCCGGCTTAACGGAAGTAGTCTTCAGCCCCTCGATCAGAGCTGTGTTTGCCGCGGCATCGAAGGATAGGCGCAGCTGTCCGGCTGTGCTTACCAGATGGTCGATGTCCTTTCTCTTCAGCCCGTCCTTAAGGCCGAGCGCTTCGGCCAGCCGGTCCCTGCTGAAGGAGTCCGAAAGGATCACGGCCTTAAGCGCGTCGACCCCGTGGAAGCCCGTGGTGTCCCACAGGTGCAGCAGCTTCAGCAGCCTCGCCGGGTTGGAGTTTTCTATGGGCACGCCGCTTCCGTACGTTACAGGTATGCCGCAGCGGCAGGAAATGTCGTAAAAGTACTGGGAATACGCGCCCGGAGCCGCGCAGGCTACCACGCACTGATCCAGCGGAATGCCGTTTTTATATATCTCCGAGATGATGTGCTCCGCCTCGTTTATGCTTCCGTACGCCTTGAAATATTTGGTTTTCCGGGCCTCTTTCTTCGGGCCTGTGAAAAGATCGAGGATGCTTATACAGTCGTACTTTCCGCCGGAGACATGTTCCAGCAGGGCCTTCTCCAGAGGAAGCAGGGGATACTCTTTAAGGCAGAGGAAGTCCGCGTCGAACGCGCTGCTTTCCGCCAGAGCCAGCCGGATTAGTCCCGCGCCGTCTACAAGATCGTTGCTTTTAAGCATCGCGGTGTATTGCCTGTAAACTTCAAGCAGGGCGTCGTTCTTGTCCTGGAACTCCGCCTCGGAAAGCGCCTCTTCTATGCACTGCGCCTCGTCTTCCCCCGCGAGCATGCGCATGGTGTACAGCGCGGAATAAAGCTGCTCCGCGTCCGAAAACGACGCAGCCTTAAAGTACTCCACCGAGCCGAGAAGCGAATATATTAGCGACGGCGCCTGCCCGGCCGTAAGGAAGCCCTGCTCCACGGTCTTGCCGGATCGCATCAGCGCCGTCCGCGCAAGCTCCGTGCCGCCGGTAACGCGCACGCCGAGCGTATTAGCGCCGTTTTTAGCGAGAGTTCTTAGAAGCTCCGAGCCGTTGGCCCCGGGAGCCAGGATGATTGTTTCCTTCATAAGATCACCAGAAAGACTGCCTGAAAGATCCGCCGAAATAACCTCCGGATCACGACACATTCAGTATATCACAATTGCGGAAGGGACCGAATGATAATATAATAAAAGAAAGGAGCGGTCATCGCGTCATTATTAATCGACGCCCAACAATCCTAAGTTGGTAAATGGTGTTTGATTAACCTGGATGAACGTGATAGTAAGCGAAGGCACTATTATAGACATCGGATAGTATCCTATTCAGTTACTTTGAAAGGAGAAATACTATGGGCAGAAAACGGGAGTCCAAGGCTGTAAAACGGGATGTTGAGAAACTTTTTAAGGAAAACATTTTCAATATCCCTAACTATCAAAGGTGCTATAGTTGGGGAACAAAAGAATTAAACGCTCTGTTTAACGATATTTTAGGTGTTGCACAAACAAAAGAGTGGATATTCATGTCCACTATAGTGGCGCTATACAAAGGTAAAACCAAGTTACTAAACAATAAATATTGTTATGAAGTTGACTTAGTGGATGGTCAACAGCGAATTACCACAATGGTTCTGTTGCTTAAGTCTATCTGTATCATAAAAAGCGAAAAAGGGATTCAGGATTCGGCCTTAGAAGATATTCTTATTAAAAGTGGAGTAGGATCCAATTATTTAGTTTTATCGCAGGGTCAGCAAAAAAGCAGCACGCTTTTTGCAAATTTTATTCAAAATGGAGACAAGGGAGTGGGTAATACTAATTCCCGTGCAGAAAAGAACCTTAAGAATGCTATCGACAAGTGCTATAGTTTTATTAAATATCAAGACTATGCTTTGGATGCTCCATCAGAGGAGCGTAGCATAGTCGAAATAGATTTAATTAAGGAAACAATACTTAAAAAATATGAGCTTATATACTATGAGCTGCCTGAAGAAAAGGAAGTATATAAAGCTTTTGAATCGTTAAATGGAAGAGGTCTACCTGTTTCAGCTTTAGATAATTTTAAATGTCGACTTATGGGAATAGCCTTTTCCGCAAACGACAAGCAGACTGTTGAGCAATTGCAAAATATATGGGCGGGCATTTATGATGCTATTGGAGTTGAACGCAAACTCGATGATGACATCTTATCTATTGCTGCCACATTATACAAAGCGAATGATGATAGTAAAACCAGGTTCAAGACTACAGAAGATGCAATAGAATACTTTTGTAGTATCGCTATGAAAGCCAAAGATGTAAATACTATTCCTGACATATTAAAACATAGTGAAACAAAACTAGATACACAGGGATACAGGTGTCAAAAGATATCTGAACTGATAAGTGATGTTGCCGAAAAGATTTCAGAAATACATAGAGATAAAAGATTGTCTGCAGTAACTGATGTAAAACAGGCCAGAGTATTACTTATTGCAATTAGGCTATCGAAATATACCGATGAAGAAAAAAAGGAGCTAACAGAAGAATGGGAGAAAACCACATTTAGATTGTTTTGCTTACATCGAAAAGACTCTAGATCATTTGTGGGCTCATATAATGAATGTGCGCAAAAAATAATAAAAGGAGATTCAATTGATTGTATCAAATCGGATATAAAAAAAATAGGACGTGAGTTTACTATTGATGAGGGTATAACGAAAGTGCGGGGAAGCTCCTGGTATCCTGACTATAATAATGATGTAATATTTGTAATGAGACGATATGATGAGCATCTATCGAAAATACAAGGGGTTGAAATCTCTGAAAAAGCATGGGGTACTGTTTGGAATGACGACCCATCAAAGACGATAGAACACATTTTCCCGCAGACATATCCAAAAGGGGAAAATGAAAAACAACTATTTAAGCAGAACTGGGCGCATGGGGGGAAGCAGTGGAGTCAAATTAAACTTAATTCCTTTGTTCACAATATTGGCAATCTGACTATTCTTGAACCTGGAATTAATAGCAAACTTGGTCAGAAATCGTTTGAGGAAAAGGTTACGATGTATGGAAACATTATGAGAATTCATCCCCAGGAAAAAACTGCCTTTTTATACAAAAACAAATACTGGACCGAAGAAAGCATAAAAAAGAGAGAACAAGAAATTCTGGATTTTATTAAAGAAGAATGGGGATAGATAAGGCTGGGGCGTATAGCGTTTTCGTTCTTCAATTATAAGGAATCATATATGCTGATGGATCTGATTTAGAATATGTTATAACTTATAAATAAGGCAGGGGTTAACCCCTGCTTTTACTCGTTGGAAATCTTTTATACCATAGCCTAATTTGGTTATCGTCTTCAATGTACGTGCTTAAAACCTTTGCTATTCATTATTCATAAGCCTCCAAAACATCTTCCAGCGTCTGCTCGTGATACCCGTCCAGATACTTCAGGTCCAGGGGTTCTCTCGAATCCTTGTTATAGTCCCAAGCGTGCAGGGCCTTTGGATCTGCGAACTCGTGGTATACCATTGCCTGGGCCAGGTTGCGGGCCTCGTTGTCTATTACGACTTTAGGTGCGCTAAGCGATATAAGCTTGTTGTATCTCTGCGCGAACCGGATGACAGAGCTGGAATACAGGCCTTCGCCTATGCGGCCGGCCGCTTCTTTGTCCAGGGCGTCGCGATACTGCGCGTACGCAGCCTGTTCGGACTCGCTTAGTTCCTCGCCGTATTCCATCTTTGTGAGAATGGAATCCATTGCTTCTTCGCAGAGACCGGGGATGTCTGCGTCGGCAATGTCGACGATTCCAAGTTCCGTAAGGAAGCCGTAGTCGATATCATGTTCAAGCGGCGCAAGATAGCGCTCGCAGCCCGGCAGCGCCTCTCCTCTTTCCGCGCATTCGCGAAGGGCGGCGCTCAGCATTGTGAACTCCGCTTTTATGTGGTCGCGGTCCGCCTCGGTCCAGGAAAGCTTGTACTGCATCAGCCTGGATTCGCAGTAGTCGCTGTAAGGCTCGAAACCATAATAAGTCCCGTCCGCTTCTGTCTCTGAGAACATTTCATCTATCATTTCCCAATGGGTCAGTTCTGTCACCCGGTCCGGATCCGGCAGAGGGCAGCCGTCTTCAGCCCATACAGCGTCCGGAAGAGGGCGGTCGCCGGAAGGCTCTTCCGCGCGGAACTCCGGCTTTCCGGAGGACAGGTCTATAAGTGCCACGAGGGCCTTGTATATATCAATGGCCACACCGAAGTAGTACTCAGGCGCGCGGCCGGGCAGGTAGTCTTCCTCGCCGGTCTCAACATCGAACCCTGTGGCGAAGGAACGGTTCATAACATCGCATACTGCTTTAGCTATCTGCGGCATGGTCATGTCAGGGGTGAGCAGCCCGGCAATCTTCGCGGACTCATTGTCGTACTCGTTTTCGGGCGCGCCGGAAGAGAGCAGGCGCTCGGGGTCTGCTGCGTCGATTATGGATTTAATGGTGTTATAAAGGGGTGTGGTTTTGATGTTGTTAGTTGTGTTATTCATCGTATCCTCCATATCATATCGTTATCTTGCGTTGCTATTGTAGCGGATCGGATGTACCGATTATGGTACATCGTGCCGTGCGCCCGTTTAACTGTTGATCGACCGGCGGATGCGTTACGCGGCGCCGTGTCTGATGCCGGCCCACTCTTCCTCCGGGTCGTACCAGGCGCCGTATCTGGGGTTGCTGACAACACCCAGACCGGAGTCGGCAAGAAGGTGAAGGACGCGGCCGAGGGCCTTCCTTTCTATGTTAATCTCGTAGGGGTCGTCAGCGAGATGGTTGATTATGTCGCTCTGGGAGAGTCGGTGGTCGGGACCGGAATGTTCTTTCAGAATGAAGTAGACAAACAATGGGGCGAGGGTCCGCCTGTTGTTCTGCTTTCTGGGCCTGTAGAACTCGTCGAGTTCTTCGTCGGTCATGTTCTCATAATCAATGTCGTTATTATTCATGTTCTGCCTCCTTACGGCATAGGGGATGGGTCTGTCGCGCGCATACGCGAAAGCAAGAAAAAAGACACACTCATTCTTAAATAATGAATGTGTCTAAACCCTGTGTCGCTCGAAGGACAAATTGATGATAACGCCCCGGAAAAACAGATGTCAACTAATTTAGAGCCCTTTTTGGTGAACTCGTGGTTTAAGTACCGGAAACGGGACATAACTGCGGATTCCGCGCTGCGCCGGCATGTAGTTCCGATGTGCCGCGCCTCAGGCCGGACTTACTGTTGTACCACACGTGTCCGTAGACAAACGGACAGCCGCAAAGTATAATTATTCATTATAATAAAACGCACTGTCGACAGCTTGTTATACGGAGGAATAAACATATGAAACTCAGGAAGATATCGGCGCTGATGCTCGCCCTGTGCCTGCTGATCGGCTGCTGCGCCTGCGGCGTCCCGAACAACGGAAACAGCGGCAATAACTCGAACGGCAGCGGAAACAACAGCAGCGTTCCGGACCGCGAACTAACGCCTGCGGAGATCTCGGATCTGGCCATGGAGAATTTCATTAAGAAGCTTCAGGCAGGCAACTACGTGGTGAGCAGCGGCAACGGTCTGGTGACCAACGCTTTTTCGCCGGAGCAGGTGTATTTCGTGTACCCGCACGAGGGCTGGCCGCTCATCTACGCGTACATGACGCTTAAGGACGAGACCTTCGCGACGTACATAGAGGACAACGAGACGGGAGACATAGAGTTCGTATCCCCGGGCGACGCCATAAGCGCGCTGGCGGAGCTGCTTCCCAACAACTGGATCACCATCACCGGCGGTAACCTGATGGAGCTGTTCTACAACGACGTCGACAAGCCGCTGGAGTTCACGTCCAACGACGAGAACGTCAAGTACACCCTCAGCTGCCTCGGCGGCTACGGACAGCCCGCGCTGGAGCTGATGCAGGAAGTCCGCATGGTCATGGACGCCCAGGATCCGACGGCCGTGCGCTTTACCGCGGAGATTCTGGAAGACGGCATGTACCACTACGACGATCTGGACCTTACGATAAAGTTCGGCGAGGCGGCAGGCGAGCCCCACATCGAGGCGTGGC
>JAFZRK010000152.1 GCA_017619905.1 Bacillota bacterium | reverse complement strand
GGAGTGTTTACGCCGTACACGAAGCTCTGGACGCACTGCTTAACTTCTTTATATGTAAGGTTATCCACCTTTACGAAAGGTGCCAGATATGTATCGAAGGAGCTGAATGCCTGCGCGCCCGCCCACTCGTTCTGCATTATGCCCAGGAAGTTTACCATCTGGTTGCAGAGGGTGGAAAGGTGGCTGGCCGGGGAGGAGCTGATCTTGCCGGGAACACCGCCGAGGCCTTCCTTGATCAGCTGACGGAGACTCCAGCCGGCGCAGTAGCCGGTGAGCATGGACAGGTCGTGGATGTGTATGTCAGCGTTCTTGTGGGCCTTGGCGATCTCGTCGTCGTAGATCTCGGAGAGCCAGTAGTTGGCGGTGATGGCGCCGGAGTTGGAAAGGATGAGTCCGCCTACGGAGTAAGTTACCGTGGAGTTCTCCTTTACGCGCCAGTCGGTGACCTTTACGTAGCTGTCCACCAGGGACTTGTAGTCCAGAACGGTGGAGTTGATGTTTCTGAGCTTCTCCCTCTGACGTCTGTAGAGGATGTAGGCCTTGGCCACGTCGTCGTAGCCGGCCTTGATGAGGACGGACTCCACGCAGTCCTGGATGTCTTCCACTGCGATGAGGTTGTCCTTGATCTTGGGTTCGAATTCCGAAGTGACCTTCAGCGCCAGGAAATCGATTATGGAATCCGTGTATTGCTTTTCCTGGGCGTCGAACGCCATCTTGATGGCGTTTGAGATCTTTGTGATGTCAAAATCTACGACTTTGCCATCTCTTTTTTCTACTTGATACATTGTCTGGCTCCTTGAATATATGTAAAACGACATTAAAAAACACGTTGAAATACACGTATTTTTATTTTAATGGATGATTTCGGCGATGTCAACAGAAAAACACTATATATTGTGGTCAATTTTTGAGCAGGTAACTATATGTAGCAACTGAAATTTGCAACTAAAATCAGGTTTGCGGTTGCAAATGCGACGGAAACCAGCTTTTTCCGGGGTTTGCGCCGCAAAACGAGGCCGGTTTCCGGACCTCCCGCGGAAATGGACCGCTTCACAAATAAAAAAGAGCTCCGGGAACAGCCCCGAAGCTCCGGTATTTATTCTTTTTTACGCCAGGAAGCCCTCCACTATGGCTGCCTCCGCCTCTTCCTGGGTAAGTCCCAGGGTGCGGAGCTTCATTATCTGCTCGCCGGCTATCTTGCCTATGGCGGCCTCGTGGATCAGCTCCGCGTCTCCGCTGTTGGCGTAGAGCTCCGGAGTGGCGTCCACCTTGCCGTTGTCGGAGATTATGGCGTCGCACTCGGAGTGACCGTGGCACTTGTTGTTGCCTATGATCACGGACTGGTAGGCCTGATGCGAGTTTCCTCTGGCCACGGAGCGGCTCATCAGGTTGACCCCGCTGTCCACGCCGTTCAGTTCCACGGAGAAGCGGGTCTGCGCGGTCTCGTCGTTGTCCGTCAGGAGGCGTTCCTTAATTACCAGCGTTGCGCGGTCGCCCAGCTGCGCTTTTGTGTTGCGCACGGAGCTGGATACGCCGCCGAGCTGCGAAGTATCCATCTCCAGGTAGGAATCCTCCTCCAGGAAGCACTCGGTGACCGGGTCGATCATCTTCTTGGTGTCTTCCGCGCCGGTTCCTATGTGCTTCTCTTCGTAGAGGACTCTGGAGCCCTTTGCCAGAAGGAAGCGGTGTATGCCGTTGTGCCTTGCGGGCTCGCCGGTCTCCGTGTGTATGCCGCATCCCGCAACTATCACTACGTCCGCGCCTTCGCCCACGTGGAAATCGTTGTAGACCAGATCGTCCACGCCCGCCACGGTAACGCAGGCCGGTATGAATACCCTCTCGCCCCTGGTGCCCGGAGCGATGTAGATGTCCAGGCCCGGAGCGTCGGTCTTGCTTTCTATCTTAATGTTCTCCGAGGACTTTCTGCCCAGGCAGCCGCCGTTGGAGCGTATGTTGAACGCGCCCTCGAACTTGCCCTCGAAGCCGGAGACTATCTTAAGGAGCTCTTCGGTGTCCTTGTCTATCTTCTTTTCAGCTATGTCAGACATCTCAGACCTCCGTCCTTACGCAGGTGCCGCAGTCGTCGCACTCGTTCTTGCACAGGAGCCTCGGGAATATGCTGCTTCTGTTGCCGGAAAGGCCGACCTTGCCGTTCTGTATCATGATTATCTCGTCCGCTATGGAAAGGATGCGTTCCTGATGCGATATGACTATCAGCGAGCAGTCGCGCCTGTCGCGTATTATCTCGAACACGCGTATCAGGTTGTTGAAGCTCCACAGGTCTATGCCCGCCTCCGGCTCGTCGAAGATCATCACCTTCGCCTTGCGCAGAAGCACGGAAGCGATCTCTATGCGCTTTATCTCTCCGCCGGAGAGCTTGGTGTCCACCTGGCGGTCCATGTACTGCTCCGGAACGACGCCCACGTCCGTGAGCACCTTGCCGAGTTCCTCGTCCGTAAGCTCCCTGCCCGCAGCCAGCGACAGCAGCTTGCGCACAGAGATTCCCTTGAAGCGGACCGGCTGCTGGAACGCGAAAGCTACGCCCTTCCTGGCGCGCTCCGTGGGGTCCAGCGCGGTTATGTCCTCGCCGTCCAGGATTATCTGACCGGAGGTCGGCACGTTGATGCCCGCGATCACCTTAGCCAGCGTGGTCTTGCCGCCGCCGTTGGGGCCGGTAAGCACTATCAGCTTACCGTCCGGAATCTGAAGCGTTACGCCGTCCAGTATCCTGCGGCTCCCTTCCGGGTCGAATACTATGTCTTTGACTTCTAACATGATGTTTCCTTAAATGTGTATAGTTCTGCGGCCTGGCCGCGATAAATCATTGTATCACTAACGGCCGCTTTTGAAAAGCGGGGACCGGGCTCTGCGTTGCCATTGCCGCGGACTGCTTTATGTTTATCTCCGCCCGGACTCCTTCATCTCTTTTTCGAATGCTTCCGGGTTCTTCAGGTACCAGTCCTGGTGATATTCCTCCGCCTCGCAGAAGAACTTGAACTCTTCCAGCGCAATGAAAGCCGACAGGCCTGCCTCTTCTTCGAGCGCCTTTATCTTTCCGGCAGCCACCGCCGCCTCGAGCGGAGTCGTATAGTAGACCGCCAGGGTATAGGAATGCCCCTTGTCTATGAACTGCCCTTCCGGGTCGAAAGGATCCACGTTGGCAAGGTATATGTCCAGCAGCTCCCCGTACGAGACCACATCCGGGTCGTAGACCAGCTTTATGGTCTCCCTGTGGCCGGTACGCTGCGCCTTGACGTCCTCGTACTTCGGATCCCGCTCGTCGCCTCCGGAGTAGCCGCAGACCACCTGCTCCACGCCGTACATTTTGTATATGGGGGTGATGCACCAGAAGCATCCGCCCGCGAAATACGCTTCTCTCATTGCGCGCCCTCTGCCGAAAATGACCGATCCGCTGTCAGCAACTCTTCTTTATGAACGCCGCGATGTCATCGATGACGTCCGGGCCTATGTGCTGCTCCACCTTGTATTCTTTCTGCGCCTTAAGGATGTCGTTGTAGATGCCGGGCACGAACAGGTGGTTGAGCTTTTCGTAGAAGCGGAACTCCGTATTCTGCCTGTCCGCCAGCTGCTCCTTAAGCAGTTTGTAGTCCTCCTCCGGAAGCACCTGGAAGTCCATGCCGCCCTGCATTATGAGCGCCGGCTTGCCGGTCTCCTTCAGGTAGTCGACCATCGTCTTGCCGCCCATTTCCTTAAAGTAGTAGAGCGTGGTGCTGCCCGCGAACTTCTTCTTTTTGGCTTCCTCGTCGGACATCTCGTATAGGCCGTCGAACTTCTTGCTGAAGATCTTGTCCTCCAGCTTTACTATGGCGCCCATCAGTCCGCCCTTGTTCCCAGCCTGCGAAAGCTGCTTTACGACTACTTCCTCCAGACGGAACGGAGTACCGGCCATCATCACCAGACCTCGGAAGTTTCCGCCCTCCGCATCTATGCGAGGCGCAAGCATCGCTCCCATGCTGTGGCCGACTATGAACACCTTGTCCGGGTCTATGCGCGGGTCTTTGCGAAGGAGCTCCGCAGCAAGGACCGCGTCCTCTATGGTCTCTTCCTTAACGGTCAGATCTGCGGCATTCTTGGCCATCTTCCGGCCGTGCACGAAGGTCCTCTTGTCGTAGCGAACCGACGCTATGCCGCGCTCCGCAAGGCCCTCGGCCAGGTCCTTGAAAGGCGTGTTCCTGAACACCTGTTCGTCCATGTTGCTGGCGCCGGAACCGTGCACGAACACCACCGCCGGTACTCTCTCACCAAGGTCATCCGGAAGTGTCAGCAGACCGTTAAGAGGGTATTCCGTTCCCTCTCCGACTATTATCTTTTCGCTTATCATTTCGATACCTCGCTGTTATAAAGACTTGCTCACGTGGAGCCATAGCGAATAGAATAACGGGATCAGCACTATTACCGCAAATATGACTATCATCCATACCGGAGCCAGGACGCCGCAAAGGGCCAGCACAGCCATCACAATGCCGCCGATCATCCAGAGCCAGCCCGCCATGCGGTGAGTGCGGTCCCAGTTCTCCTCGTTCGCAAGAGTCCACGGAAGCCTGATTCCTATGGTATAGTTCTGCCTTGCCTTGGGCATGTAATTGCCTGCAACGATGAGTATAAGACTTATCAGGAGCTCGGCCACCAAAGTCACATCAACCTTGCCGCCAAGGTTATACGAGTAGATCACCGCCGAAAGCACCACTGAGAGCACCGGCACTATCCACAGGACCAGTGTGAACATCTTGGCGCTGATGTTCTGTTTCTTTGGATCGTGGGCCGTGATATACGCAACGAGCATGTGCAGCGCCAGAAGGATCACCGGAAAGACGAAAACCGCAAAGGCCTTGCTGCTGCTGCCGTTGCCTGTACTGTCCATGCCGAAATGCGTCACCATAACGTCCGGGAGCCGCTTCCAGAGAACCACGCCTATGATGATCGGAAGCAGCGTTACTATGCTCGTAATTATCAGCGTCTTTTTATTTTCCTTCAGCATCGGTACCTCCTCCTTTCAGACCGGAGACCCAAAGCATTATCTCCTCCAGAACAGAAGCGTTGAGCTGGTAATATATATAGTTCTTTTCCCTGCGCTCGAATACCAGATCCGCCTGCTTTAAGACCTTGAGATGATAGGAGATCGTGGCTCCCGTCATATCGAAATGGGATCCTATGTCCCCCGCTGAAAGCGGGCCTTTTTTCAGCAGTTCCAGTATCTGCCTCCTGGCCGGATCGGACAGGGCTTTAAAAGTGTCACCGAACGGCATCACGTTCTCCAATAAAACAAGTATTTAGAAATAGATCTAAATACCTTATACTCCATCACCATTAACGTGTCAAGAGCTATTTTGATATTTTTCTAAATACCGTGCGGAAGATCCGCCTGTCATAATCCATAAACACATATTTCAAAACTGTTACCGTTTATAGTATAATAAGTTTTAACTTGCCGCAGAAAGGAGGCGCACATGGAGAAAACGCTCAACCCCACCAATGTCTGGAACAAGGGCTTCATACTCATATTTATCGCCAACGTGTTCATGCACATGGGCCAGCAGACCATAACCACGCTCATCCCAAAGTACGCGTACGCGATGGGCGCCACGGCCACGATCGTGGGCATAGTAAGCGGAGCGTTCGCAATGTCCGCGCTCTTCTCCAAGCCGTTCACCAGCCCGCTGTTCCTCTGCGTCAAGAAGAAGCACCTGTACATCTTCGCGTGCTTCCTTCTTATGAGCGCTTACGTGGTGTTCTACTTTGCGCCTAACGTCAACTGGCTGATCGGCGGCCGCCTTTTCCACGGAATCGCAATAGGCATGGCCGCGCCCCTGTCGCTCAACATGGCCTGCGACAACCTGCCGGAGGACAAGTTCGCAAAAGGCGTGGGGCTGTTCTCCCTGGGACAGGCGCTCGGACAGGCGCTGGGTCCCAGCGTGGGTCTTTCGCTCAGCAGATCCATCGGCTTCAAGAACACCTTCCTTATCTGCCTGCTTATGATGGCGATATGCACCGTGATAGCGTTCTTCGTCGACAGCAATCCGAAGAGCAGCGACAAGTACCGGATACGCCTCAACACCATAGTAGAGCCGCACGCGATACCGATCGCGGTGACGATGCTGTTCATAGTAATGGCTTACTCCTGCATCCCCAGCTTCCTGGCCATCTACGGCGAACTGCTGGGCATAGATAATATCGGCCTGTACTTTACGGTCTACGCGGTGGCGATGCTGGTGCTGCGCTTTACCACGAGCGGCGTTGCGGACAAACTGGGCTACCGCAAGGTAGTGAGCGTCTCGCTGGTATGCTTCATGGTGACGTTCGTGCTGTTCGGAGCGTCCAAGGCGCTGCCGGGCTTCATAGCGGCTGCGATATTTGCTGCTCTGGGCTACGGCCTTACGCTTCCCAACATGCAGGCGCTGTGCATGACATCCGTCCCGTCTGACAGGCGCGGCGTTGCGAGCAACACCATGTACCTTGGGCAAGACCTTGGACAGTCCATAGGACCGTCCATAGCGGGCGCGCTGATAGACGCGCTCATCCTTAAGAAATGCCCGGAGGGCGTTGAATACGCATCCGATCAGATAAAGGCCGGCGCCTACTCCACCATGTATTATCTAGTTGTCATCGTTCTGGTGATAGCCGTGGCGCTGGTGATATACACCACGGGAAAAGTAAAGAATATCCACAAGAAAGATGTTGAAACGGACGCAGACAGCGATATAATTACAGCCAAAACAAACGAAGCCGAGGAATCAAAAGAAAATCAATGAACATAGCAGGCATTCAGAAACTTACATTACTTGATTTTCCGGGGCGCTGCGCGGCCACGATATTCACGCCGGGCTGCAACCTGCGCTGCCCCTTCTGCCACAACGCCTCTCTGGTGGACCCGGAGGAGCTTAAGAAGTCCCTGTCCGAGAATGGCCTCATAGACCCTGCAGACGTGCTGGACTTCCTGAAGGACCGCAAAGGACGCCTTACGGGCCTTGCCGTTACAGGCGGCGAGCCGCTCATGCAGCCGGGGATAATGGATTTCCTGCGCGAAGTCAAGAACATCGGCTACGCGGTAAAACTGGATACCAACGGCACCAATCCGGAGCGCTTAAGGGCGCTGCTGTCCGCGGGCATAGTGGACTACGTTGCCATGGACTTCAAGAACTGCAGGGAAAAGTACGGCATCACCGCGGGCGTGCCCGAGGCCACCGCGGCCATACTCTACGAGAACACCCTGCTCTCCAAGCGCTTCATAACCGAGAGCGGCGTGGACCACGAATACCGCACCACCATAGTAAAAGAGCTTCACACCGTAGACGACGTGCGCAGGATGGCTCAGGAGCTGGCCGGCGAGCAGAAGTACTTCCTGCAGAACTTTACGGACTCCGGCGACATACTGCAGGGCGGATTCACCTCCTGCAGCAAGGAGGAGCTTAACGAGATGCTGGCCGTGGCCCGCGAGTATGTTCCCGGCGCGCAGCTGCGCGGCGTATAGTCAACTGTCTTGTAATGAACAGAGCCGGCGGACTTCGGTCCGGCCGGTTTTTTCTTTTGACCCACGATCCTTTATGCTCGTTTTTCCGTTTTCTGCCGGAGAACCGTCCCAAGATTGATTAAAAATGACGAACTTGGGGTAATCTTCAAGTAGATAATTACCCCAAATCCTTGAATAATGATTGGTTTGGGGGTAATGAAATGCTGTTATATACCCCATTTACTGCCAGATTCCTTATTCTTGGGGTAACGGAAGCGCCTTTTTTTACCCCAAATTTTCTCAAAAGGTCCGAACTTGGGACGACGACTACGGAAAACAAAAAACGGCCTCGCGAAGAGACCGCTATTATCTATTAAACCCGGCAATAAACCGGGAGCCGAACGATCGATCAAAACGGAATAGATCGTCCTCGCTGTTTTATCGGCAGCGCCCTGGATCAGGCGGTCCTGCTGTTTTATCCGCAGCGCCCTGGATCAGGCGGTCCTGCTATTTTATCCGCAGCGCCCTCATGGAGTTGAGGATGGCCAGCAGGCACACGCCGGTGTCCGCGAAGGTGGCCAGGATCATGCTGCTTATGCCGAACGCCGCCAGTATCAGCACCACTACCTTTACGCCTATGGAGAACGCGATGTTCTGCTTTATTATGCCCATGGTCTTGCGGGCTATGCGAACCGCCAGCGATATGTCCGTGGGTTTGTCGTTCATAAGGACTATGTCCGCGGCTTCCACCGCCGCAGCCGATCCCATGCCGCCCATGGCTATTCCGACGTCCGCCACCGTGAGCACCGGAGCGTCGTTTATGCCGTCGCCCACGAAGGCCATCTTCCTGCCCGCGGGCAGCTCAGACATTATCTTCTTCGTTATCTCAACCTTGTCCTGAGGCAGCAGCTCCGAGTGATGCTCCGTAAGATCCGGCAGCGCCTCCGCGACGGATGCCGCCATGGCCTCCTTGTCGCCGGTAAGCAGAGCCAGCCGCTTTACGCCAAGCTCCTTCAGCTCTTTGAGCGCCTGACCGGCCTCGTCCTTTATCTCGTCGGATATTACTATGTG
>JAFZRK010000007.1 GCA_017619905.1 Bacillota bacterium | reverse complement strand
TACGCGGCAGGTAAGCCGGCTCCGTTCATCATGATCGCTTTCTCGGGAGCTCCGCTCACCCAGACGATCTACGGCTTCCTTCTTATGAACTTCATAAGGAGCGCCGTTGCGGGCGGCGCCGACGCGGGACTGGCCTTCGGCGTAGGCCTCTTCGGAGGACTTGCGATAGGTCTGTCGGCTCTGTTCCAGGGCAAGACCGCAGCCGCGGCTTCCGACGCTCTGGGTTCCACAGGCAAAGGTACGGCGAACTACTTCATTGTCGTAGGTATAATAGAAACGGTAGCGCTGTTCACACTGGTGTTCTGCCTGCTGCTCCTCGGATAATACGCCGTGATCTTATCATAGCATCGTAACGAAAACAGCCCGTGCTGCTGTGGTTTCGGGCTGTTTTGTATTTTTTGCATTCCGCCTGCAGGTCGGTCCCCGTTCGATTTGAAAAGAGGGGTCCGTTCGTATATAATAATCCTGTGATCAACGCGGCGCACATAGAGCATTACATGGAAAAACTGCCAAAGATAGATCTTCATATGCACACTATGATCTCCGATGGTACGGACACTCCGGAGGAGATCATTTTGAATGTGAAAAAAGCCGGTCTGCAGCTGTTTTCCATCACGGATCACGACGCGATCAAAGGTTGCCGCATCGCCGCGAATGCTCTTAAAGAGGACGACCCGCGCTTCATCCCCGGAGTGGAGTTCTCCTGCAGGGACGAAGACGGCAAGTACCACATCCTCGGCTACGCGTACGACATGGAATCCGACGGTATCAAAAAGGTGGTCAAGAAAGGCCACGCCAACCGGGTCGTAAAACTGATAGCCCGTCTGGACTTTCTTAAAGAACAGTACGGTTTCGACTTTCCGGAGGAAGAGGTGGACCGTCTTTTTGCGATGGACAACCCCGGAAAGCCTCATCTGGGCAACCTTATGGTAAAGTACGGATACGCGAAGACCAAAGAGGAAGCGATAAAGGAATACATCAACAAAAGGCGTTTCGGTTCGGAATATCTGCGCCCGGAGTTTGCGATAGAAGGTATCCTGGCGTCCGGAGGCGTGCCGGTGCTGGCTCATCCGTCGTACGGCAGCGGAGACGAGATAATCGTCGGCGGGGAGATGGAGGAACGCCTTAAAAAACTTATGGCTTTCGGTCTGCAGGGCCTTGAGGCGTGCTACTCGGGCTTTCCCGGGAAACTTCGCAGCGAGCAGCTGGGATACGCGGAAAAGTACGATCTTTACGTTACTGCCGGCAGCGACTATCACGGAAGCAATAAAATGGTGGAGCTGGGGGATACCTGCATGCACGGTCTGGAGGAGATACCGGACGGCATGCGCAGGTTCTTCGAAAGGATAGGGTTCGAACTGCCGGAAGAACATAACGAATAAACGATAAGCAGCAAAAAGCCCGGAGCTGAGGTGTCAGCTCCGGGCTTTTGCTGTCCGGGCGGCCCGGGAAGCGGCATCGTACGGATGGGGCATCCGCCATTTTGCCTTAGCGCTCCGCCTCAGCGGGCTCAAGGTCCTGCGTCTGCAGGGCTTCAGGAACCGCCATCGGCATCGCGCGCCGGCGTATGGATCATCTGCCTGCCCGTGCTGGGGCAGGGCTTTTCATTTGGAAACGTGTTTGCAGAATATGCATCATGAGGTGGCTGCGTTTTGTGCAGTTTTGCGTTTGCGCGCATCGCGCTTCGCGAGTCGGATGCTGCTGATCGCATATGATCATCCGGCAATTCATAATTTTGCACCTCTGCGGTGCTTCATGCAGCGTTACAGTTCATCTGCATCTGAACCAGCTTCTGCCTTGCCGCATTCTGCCGCTTCCCTGGCCGCCCGGAAGCGTTGGCTTCCGGGCGGATATGCGCGCCGTAGCCGCCTACGCTCCGGCGCGTCCTATGTAGTTTTCGAACGTTTCCGCGAAACTGCTGTTCACGTCGAAGGGCGGCTCGTACTCCACCTTCGAAGTGACCAGGCACAGGTCCAGCTGCGCCGAGGTCTCGTCGGACTTCTTGTTGAGTTTCTCAAGCTCCTTTCTTACCTTGTTCCTGTCGTAGTTGATGGTCACCACGCGCTTTACGTCGCAGCGGTACGATACCTGGTTGCCTTCGGCGTTGAAGCGGTAGCCCGTCCCGCCGTTGGAGATTATCTGCTCGCTGCCCCGCAGGTCGTTCATGCGCCTTAAGGTGCGGGCGATGCTCTGCCTCTGGGCGTTGAGGGATACCTCGCTGTCCAGATCTATGGGCAGCTGCTCCTTGGCCCTGCGGACCGCTTCGAAGAGCTTGCTCTTTTCGTCCAGCAGCCAGAGCAGGAACTCCGTCAGCTGCGTTATGTGCTGGTGATACTCGCTCGATGGCTGGACCCTTACGGTCTCGTCGCTGGCGTCTCCCATCACCTTGTGGCGCAGGTTGGTGTTCTCCACCTTGGTAATGTTGGTATCGTCCGAGAGTATGCCCTGGACCTCGTCCATGAAGGCCTGGAGCTTGTTCTGATAACGGAATGCTTCTTTAAGATTCATCATTACCTCCAAAGTCATGTTATTGAGTTGTATGTATAATTGCCGTTTTTCCTGTCTGAAATGTCCTTTCTGTCTGACACAGGCGGAATTATATGCGTTTTGGGGAGGCGTGTCATTGAACCGTCAGTTTAAAACACAAAAAAAGCAAAGCCCGGGGCCGAAATGCAGTCCCGGGCTTCGCGTTATGTATCAGAACCTGCGCATCCTGTGATGCAGGCAGTGTCCGTGGCCGTGATGTCCGCAGCCATGTCCGTGCGGTCCGTGCGGGCCGTGAGGGCCGCAGCCGGGTCCGCCGTGACCGTGAGGTCCGTGGGGACCGTGATCCGGACCTTCGCCGTGGCAGCATCCGTGCGGTCCATGAGGTCCGTGGGGGCCGTGAGGTCCGAACTCGGGACCGTCACCGGCGTTCTCCTTAAGGTGCGCCGCAAGCTTTTCCGCAAGCTCGCAGAACTTTTCGGCTTCCTCGTCGGTGAAGCAGGCGGAGAAGCTGTTGAGCGCCTCGGTCCTTACTTCCGCGACTCTATCCGCCTGGGCCTTGCCAAGCTCGGTAAGGAAGATCCTGCTTACGCGCTTGTCCGCTTCGTCGGCTTTCTTTTCGACAAGGCCTCTCTCAGCCATCCTGTCGGAAAGCTCCGATACGGAGGAGGGGCGCATGTCCAGAAGTTCGCAGAGCTCGCCGGCGCTGAGTCCGTCGTTGTCCGCTATCGCCATGAGCGTTCTTTCTACTGCGGGCGGAAGGGTGGGCGCCATGGGCTTGGGACCGCGTCTCATAGCTCTCGCAAGGCCGAAGGCCGCTTCCAGTACGTTCTTTCTGATATCTGTATTCTCCATGGTATATTGTTCTCCTTTCTGTTATTTCGGTACCTAACTATTCTCTACGGCCCCATTATATTTCGGTACCTAAATAATGTCAAGCTTTTTTTTGAAAAAGTTTTTTGGCCCTCTGCGGGGCGGGGCGCCGCGGTTGTTCCTAAAGCCGTGCCGTATATGATATAATATATTGATAAAACGATTAAGGAGCGGTCTCATGAAGAGGGATAAAGCGCTTAAAACAGTCATATTGCTGATGCTTGCCGCGGCGATGCTCTTTACTGCCTGCGCCTGCGGCTCCAAACAGGCGAAGCGGGACTACCTGGTGCTCGTCAACAAGGAGAACAAGCTCCCGGAGGACTGGGAGAAAGATCTTGATACGGTGACCGTAAAGAACACCGCCGGCTGGGACGTGGAGACGGAAAAAGAAGCGTACGATGCCTATCTGAAACTTAAGGAGGCGCTTGAAAAAGAGGGCGTCCATGTGGATCTGGACTCCGCGAGACGCAGCGTCGAAGAACAGCAGAAGACCTGGGACGACTTCATGGAAAAGTACGGCGAGGTCTACACTAAGCGCACCGTGGCGGTCCCCGGCTATTCCGAGCATCATACCGGCCTGGCGTTGGACCTTTACCTTATAATCGACGGCAGGGACATACTGGAGAACGAGGACCTTGTGCAGTACCCGGAGGTCTGGGCAAAGATACACGAAAAACTGCCGGAGTACGGCTTCATCCTGCGCTATCTGGAAGGCAAGGAAGCCACCACCGGTTACGGTTACGAGCCCTGGCACAT
>JAFZRK010000151.1 GCA_017619905.1 Bacillota bacterium | reverse complement strand
CTGCGGCGGACATGCTGCGCGGAAAGAGCTGCGGCAACGGAGCTTTCTCGCTGAGCATATATCCGGGATCCATGCCCGCGCTTGCCCAGCTGATGAAGAACGGCTGCGCGCTGGATCTGGTGCAGGCCGGAGCCGTGATGCGCGAGTGCTTCTGCGGTCCGTGCTTCGGCGCCGGAGACACACCCGCCAACGGCGAGCTTTCCATAAGGCATACCACCAGGAACTTCCCAAACAGGGAAGGCTCCAAGCCGGGCGAAGGCCAGATAAGCGCCGTCGCGCTGATGGACGCGCGCTCCATAGCCGCCACGGCTGCCAACGGCGGAAAGCTTACGGCCGCGACGGAACTGGATGTGGAGTATAAGGACTACTCCTACGGTTTCGACGCTTCCATCTACGAAAAACGCATATACAACGGCTGGGGAAAGCCGGAGCCGGAAACGGAGCTTAAGTTCGGACCCAACATAAAGGACTGGCCGCAGATGCCGGAGCTTACGGAGGATCTTCTGGTAAAGATATGCTCCTACATAACGGATCCGGTAACCACCACGGACGAACTGATACCGTCCGGCGAGACTTCGTCCTACCGCTCCAACCCGGAGCGCCTGTCGGAGTTCGCGCTGTCCAGAAGGGATCCGGACTACGTGCCGCGCAGCAAGGTGCTTCGTCAGGCGGAGAGAGACCGCAGGGCAGGCAAGGGCTTGACCGAGGAGATAAAGGCCGTCTACGCGGCGCTTGCCAACGCCGGAGTCGCCAACTATCCGGAGATAACGGACATCGGTTCCGCGATATTCGCCAACATGCCCGGCGACGGCTCCGCGAGGGAGCAGGCCGCGTCCTGCCAGCGCGTTATGGGCGGTTCGGCCAACTTCGCGCGGGCTTACGCAACAAAGCGCTACCGCAGCAACTGCATAAACTGGGGCATAGTTCCGTTCCTTACGGAAACACCGGAGAGCTTCGAAAACGGGGACTACATTTTCGTGCCCGGAGTGCGCCAGAAGATACTGGAGAACGCTGCGGAGTACACCGCTCACGTGGTAAAACCGGACGGAACGGTAAAGGAGATAAAGCTTACCACCGGAGCGCTCACCGGTCCTGAACGCAGGATCCTTGCGGACGGCTGCCTTATAAACTACTATCGGAATAACTAAAGTGATATAATAGATCGATCATAATACCCGGAGGTATCGAGATATGTCTGAAGCGTCCACAAACGCTGTGATAATAATGTTCGCGGGCTGCCTGGCGGCCTTCGTGCTGACCATACTGTTCATCAAGCTGATAGGGCCTAAGCTGCCCAGGGACCACGGCCGGGAATTCGCGGTCGCCGGCGAAAAGTCCAAAGGCAAGATACGCGGCGCCGGCATCCTTATGATGCCTGTGTTCGCGGTGGTTGCAGCGGCGGTCAGCGGCTTCCAGGTCAAGATGATCGTCTACATGGTGCTGGTGCTGCTGTCCATGCTGTCCGGCTATCTGGACGACCGTTCGGAGACTCCCTGGAGCGAGCTTAAGAAGGGCATAGTGGACTTCGTCATCTGCCTGCTCATGGCAGGGTCGCTGGTGTATTTCGAGCCGGAGACCTCCGTGCTGGACTTCGCGGCGTATTCCGTTCCGGTCGCAAAGCCGCTTTACGTCATCCTTGCGGCTGCGTTCCTGTGGCTCATGATAAACGCCGTCAACTGCGCTGACGGAATAGACGGGCTGTCCTCAGGACTGGTCATCAATTCCATGATCGCGGCCGTCGCGGCGGCTTACATACTGGGCACTCAGGGCAAGGTGATAATGCCCTGCGCCATACTCGCGTCCGTGCTGTTCGCCTACCTGATATTCAACAGCGAGCCCAGCACCGTCCTGATGGGAGACGCGGGCTCGAGGCCGATAGGGCTGTTCCTGGGTTTCGTTTTCCTGCGCATGGGCAACGCACTGTTCGCCATCCCGTGCTGCATAGTGCTGCTGATAGACGGGCTGCTGGGGCTTATCAAACTGGGAGTCCTGCGCACTTTCAAAGCAAAGAAGTTCATGGCTAACCTGCGGACCCCGATACACGACCATTTCCGCAAGAACCACGGCACCTCCAACCAGCAGGTGAGGTTCGCCTTCAACCTGGTGCAGATAATAATATCGTTCGCGTTCATCTGCGTGATGCTGCTCGTTAAGGGCTGATGCCCGCAAAGGCCTGACGGATGAAGAATAAACGCAGTAAAGCAATAATCAAGAGCATACTGACCATAGTGCTGGTCATAGCCGTTGTTTTTGCCGCGCTCTACATAAAGTCGCTGCTTCAGCAGGAAACGGACCCGAAGCCGTCCAATACTTCGAACACCAATGTCATCAACGTGGTGGACCCGGAGCCGCAGACAGATCCGCAGCCCGGAACGAATACCAACGTGGATCCCGAGCCGCAGCCGGAAGGACCGGTCTACTACAGTTCGGACGTCCTTAAGGACCTTAAGGGAACGGAAGTCTTCAATAAGTCCGCCATAGAGCACATCTTCATGGGACAGGTCAATTCCAGCGGCAAGGGTACCGGCTATCATTACAACATGATAAAGGACTCCCCGGGCGCCATAGTGGAAGGCACCCGCTCAAATGAGGACAAGAACGGCTGCTACACGGCCTACGTTACCGTAAACGGCAAGGACAAGGACCATTACAGCACCTTCTATCCTGACAGCTGGACGCCCCAGCAGGTGGTGGACGCCATAGTAGCGGCGCGCAAGGACGCGCTGGACAACGACCGCCACAAAGGCGACACATACATAGGTTATTACAACGGAATAGAGATAAACATGTACTTCGACGGCAAGCAGAGGATAACGTCTGCTTATCCTATATATTCCAAGAAATAGGTGGCATACATGACAAAGACAGCAAGATCTTACATCAGCGGTTTCGCCAGGGGAATAACCGAGGCGATATCCGACAGCGCGTTCCACTGCCCGTCTTCCATGACGGCCAGACTTAGACGCAAGGATCACATATTGGAAGACCTGGCGGAAGAGTTCGCCGTTCCGGAAGAGGAGATAAAGCTGGTCCGCGCGGAGGACGGTCTTGAGGATCACCTTGCAAGGATAGGCTGGAGCAGAGAGCACGCGTGGAATCTGAACAGACGCCTGGGATTCGTGATAGGCAAGCCTCAGGAGCTCTGGTTCCTGGAGGACGACGCGGACATCCTGGACGAATACAGCGGTTACGGCAAAGGCAACGGACCGTTCTACATTACGGAAGAGCTGTTTGTTGCCGTTTACAAGGAAGTAGCGCTGCTGTTCGTAATAGGCAACGACGAGTGACGCGGACGGACATATCCGGAGGAGATCATGAAATACTACACCAAAGAATGGTACGACCTTATGCAGAGGTCCGGACAGACTGCCGGTCTTCGCAAAGTACCGGATAAGAAATACACAAAAAAGGACATAGACGCCCTTTACGAAAAGACTCTCAGAAGGGAGACGGCCGCGGAGAAAAAGGCCTACAACACCCCACCGGATCTCAGCTATCTGCTTGAGATATTGGACGAACACGGCTTTAACGCGGACGACTGGGTGATCCACGATTCTGAGACCGGACGTCCCAGGACTCCAGCGTCAATTGAGGAAGTCAAGGCGGTCATACTTGAGGAACAGAAGGCTCAGATGGAGGAGTTCAACGCCAGAGAGCCGTTCTCCGACGAGGTGTTCCGTGAGATGTTCCGCGAAGTATATGAGGACCGCAGAGCCGAACTCAGATACGGCACCGGAAACGCGCTGCTGGACTCCGTGGACAAGCGTCTCCTCGCGCTGGATCTTGTCCCTGAGAGCGTCTATTCTGCGCTGAAAGAGGACGAGAGAGCAGCGAAAAAAGAGCTCGGCAGAATCGAACGCAACGCGGTCAGGGCGCTGCGCAGGCAGGTAGTCCCGGCGGACATCGCAATGGGCTTCGACCTCCACGACTGCGATCTGCTCTCCGTAAAGAAGAAAGGCAGGAATCTGGAGATGATCTTCTGCACGGAAGGCATGGAGGGCCCCGGCGAGAGACCGTTCCGGAAGATAATATTCAAGTACGCGGAAGTTCTGGAGCGCGACAAGGGAATAACCATCCGCACGCACAGCCACGACCACGAAGAATGCTGCGGCGACGATCATGAGGACTGCGGACACGAGCACCATCATCACGGGGATTGCGTGCACTCCAACTGCACGTTCCTTACGTCCGAAGAATACAACGTTAAGAACGCCTACGAGGTCCACATGCTTCTGTGGATGCCGTCGGGGCTCAAGTATCTCACGGTAAAGGCGGCGGACATAGAAGTCCTGGACGGCGCGGAGTTTCCGGAGCAGTAAAGGACGGGACGGCGCTGCGCGCGCCCGGAAAACACAGAAAGCAAAGGCAGAGAGAAAATGAGATTCATCAACGAGTACAGATATTCACCGGAGGACACCAAGGTCGTATTCCGCGCTTACTACATGTTCTTCACCAAGGTCAAGCTGACGCATCTGGCGTCGCTGGTGCTTTGTGCGGTGTGCTGCGGACTGTATTTCTCGTCCGGGCTCCTCAGGTTCCTGATATTCGGAGGGATATTCCTTCTGATCTTCCTGTTCAAGTTCGTGCAGTACGCGGTCGGATCCAAGTACGACGCCGCCAGGATACTGGAGGATACGGGGGAAGAGAATCCGGTGCTTCACTACGAGCTGGGTGAGACGCTGGAGATATTCAGGGCCGGAAAGCATTTCATATCCCTGCCGCTGGAAAGCATAGCCGGCTGCAAGGAAGTTCCCGGCGGGCTGGTCATCTTTACCATGGGCAACTACAACGCTCTGTTCAAGGACGGTTTCTACACCGAGGGCGGATCCACTGCGCTCAAGGCGTTCCTTAGGGAGCACGGAGTGACAGTAAAGTAACGCAGAGCCCTGCAACCTGCAATTGCAATATAAAAGACGGGAAAGACCCCGTCTTTTTGCGTTGCTTAAGATGAGTTGAGATGCGGCTACAGCATGTGCGCTTCCGCCACGGCCACCCTTGCAAGAACGGCCCGGACGCCCCATTTGTCGAAGGTATCCATCTGCTCTATGTGCGAATCCGTCACGATATGGCCCTCGGCGCCTCTGGCTCGGGCTTCTTTTTCCGCGGCTTTTTCCGCGGCTTTTCTGGCAAGCCGCAGCGCTTCCGACTTCTGCTCCACGCGGTAGCTTCCTTCCGGATCGTGGACTATGTAGAAGAAACCGCCGATCTCCGGCGAGTAGCGCTCCGTTATGTTTACGCGGGCCGTGGAACTGACCTTGGCGTAGAGCGCACCTATAGCGTTCGCCACCTCCGCGTTCTCCGCAAGAACGTATTCCGCGCCAAGCGCCTTCGCGGCCTCGGGCAGGAAGAGGTGAGTGGGCGCGCCTATTCCTACAAGAGTGTAGCCGCTGAAGAACCTCTCCCCGAGTATGCCCGTGGTACTTGCGTTCCTGTTCTTCCAGGACTGCTCTATAAGGAACGAAGTCTGCGCGTCCAGCCCGTTCCTGAAGACCTCCGGGTGGGTCTGTTTCAGCGAAAGATCTATGATGTCCTGATACATTCTGGACTCCACCAGTTCGTAGACCTGATCCGCCAGCTTCCGCACGTTCTCTTCCGTGTCTTCAAGCTTCATGTTCAGGAGCATGTACCTGGCGGCCAGCACCGACGCCCTTGTGTCGTACTGGAGGAAATCGCCTTTTATGTGCATGAAGTCCGTGGGCGTAAGTCCGCAGCGCATTATAATGCCTTCGGATTCCAGCCTTTCGGGGTTGAGAGCGTAGATGTCTATGCCTGCGTCAGCAAGGGATTCCAGTATCTTCGGGCCGCCGCGCACGTATTCTATGAGTTTGCGTTCTTCCTTGTTGAACAGCCCCATGTCTTCCGGCTCTCTGGCCAGGAAGAAGAACTCGTGCAGCGGGAAGATGTTGAAATGCTTCTTGCGCAGGATCCTCTCCAGCTCCGGTATTATCTCCGGCCAGTCGGACGCCGCTGCGCACATCGGCTTTACGCGCCTTGGGAAGAGGGCGGGCTCGCTGTTCCTTTTGAGTCTTACCGCGCTGTCGCCGCCGAGGTTGAAGGGCGCTACCTTGATGCCGCGCACGGAGGTCTGCCATCCGCCCACGTTTATGCCTCCTTCGTCTCGGACCGGTTTTCCGCCGCTGACTATGGAAACGTCCGTGGAAGTGCCGCCCATGTCCACGATTATGTAGTTATCGCTGGTAGTTACCGCTTTGCCTGCCAGAACGCTTGCCGCAGGTCCGGACAGCACCGTGTCCACCGGCCGTATGAGCGAGTATTCGTCCGACATGATGCATCCGTCGCTGCGGACTATGCGTATGTCCGCCTTGCATCCTCTTTCGCGGAAAGCTTTTTCGGCGGCCTGAGTGAATTCCCGTACTACCGGCAGGAGCCGCGCGTTGAGAAGGGCGGTCGCTCCTCTGGCGAATATGTTTATGCCTTCGGTAAGTTCGTTTGCGGTTATGCAGCGTCTCCCTGTCTTTTCCTCGGCAAGGATCTTGAACTTCTTTTCGCAGGGGGCGCCTATGTCGTCGGACCAGAGCTCCACGGCGCAGAGCGCGTCGCTGTCGGCCAGCCACTTCCCGTGCTCTTCGAACAGCTTGTCCCAGTCCGGCTCGTCTATCATGAGTCCGTCCGCGCTGCTGTTGGTGTCCACGCAGAGCACGTAGTCCGGCTTAAGATTGTAGTTCTCCGGGGCGTGCATGCGCCTCAGGTATTCTTCGTGTATTCCGAATATCACGAGCTTGGCCCGGCAGCCCTTGCCTTCTATGCAGGCGTTGGTCGCAAGGGTGGTGGACAGCGCGGCGTGTTCCGCTTGCCGGATAATTTCAGCAGGAAGCATGTCAAGTGCCTTTGCTATTCCAACGGAAAGGTCTTCCCTGGTGGTCTCGGTCTTTCCTTTTGCCAGCACTTTTCCGCTGTCAAGATCCATCGCCACGGCGTCCGTGCAGGTGCCGCCCGTGTCTATTCCAATTCCTATCCTCATAAGATGCTCCGTGTTGTCTATGGCTTACCCGAGAATTATACAGTATCCGCCGTGATTTGTGAAGAGAGGGGCGCATCGAACGAATGTTCTTGCAGTTTTTCGCGAATTGTGGTAGTATAATACTGGTGTTATTTCAGGCAGACAGAAAAAGCGTGCATCAGATGAAAAGCAACAAGGACCAGATAACAATGTTCGATAATACGGCTTTCCGGCCTCTGGCGGACCGTCTCCGTCCCAGGACTCTGGACGAGTTCGCGGGGCAGAGCCATCTTATCGGGCCGGGCAAACTGCTGCGCAAACTTATAGAATCGGACCAGATAACATCCATGATCTTCTGGGGCCCTCCGGGAGTGGGCAAGACCACGCTCGCCGGCATAATCGCCAGCAGCACAAAGTCGGAGTTCATCAACTTCTCTGCCGTAACCAGCGGCATCAAGGAGATAAAGAACGTCATGACTCAGGCGGAGGAGAACCGCCGCTTCGGGACCAAGACGATAGTCTTCGTGGATGAGATCCACCGCTTCAACAAGGCCCAGCAGGACGCGTTCCTGCCTTTCGTGGAGAGGGGAAGCATAATTCTTATAGGAGCCACCACGGAGAACCCCTCGTTCGAGGTCAACGGCGCTCTTCTTTCGCGCTGCAGGGTGTTCGTGCTGCGCCAGCTTACGGAAGAGGACCTTGCCGGCATCATAAACAGAGCCATTAAGGACCCGCGCGGCTTCGGAAATGAAAAGATTAACATAACACCTGAAAATGTAAAGTCCATCGCCGCGTTCGCCAACGGAGACGCAAGGGCGGCTCTCTCCACCCTGGAGATGGTCATACTCAACTCGGAGGCGGACGAGGACGGCACCATAAACGTAACGGACGATGTAATGCAGCAGTGCATATCCCGCAAGCTGCTGCTCTACGACAAGAGCGGGGAGGAGCACTACAATCTTATCTCCGCGCTGCATAAATCCATGCGCAATTCGGACCCGGACGCCGCTGTCTACTGGCTGGCGCGCATGCTGGAGGCAGGAGAGGATCCGCTGTACATAGCAAGGCGTGTTACGCGCTTCGCCGCGGAAGACATAGGCATGGCGGATCCGAGGGCGCTGGAGATAAGCGTGGCGGCGTATCAGGCCTGCCATCTCATCGGCTTCCCGGAGTGCAACGTGCATCTTACGGAGGCCGTCGTATATAACTCGCTGGCGCCCAAGTCCAACGCTCTGGACGTGGCGTACATGCTGGCAAGGAAGGACGCTCTGGAGCAGCTGGACGAGCCCGTGCCACTGGTCATACGCAACGGCGTCACCAAGCTGATGAGGGAAGAGGGCTACGGCCGCGGCTACCAGTACGCCCACGATACAAAGGATAAGCTCACCAACATGCAGTGCCTGCCGGATTCGCTGCTTGGACGCGAGTATTACAGGCCCACGGACCAGGGCTTCGAGACCCGCTACGCGGAGCGCCTCAAGCAGATAAAGGACTGGAAGGCCGCTCACGGATACCCGGCTGCGCCGCAGAATAAAGACGGAGACCGTCCGGACGAAGACGGAAAGAAATAGACCATGGACAAGCCAAGACTGGAAAAAGAACAGGTAGAGACCCTGGTGAACAACAAGTATCTCAGCGTGCTGGATCTCAG
>JAFZRK010000150.1 GCA_017619905.1 Bacillota bacterium | reverse complement strand
TTTTGAGACTTACTTAAAAGTCTCTTTGACTAGTTCTTTGCACTATGTTGTTTTCAAGGTTCTAACTCCGTCGTTTTAGGCGGAGCATTTGATATTATATGCGTACGCCTTTCTAATGTCAACGACTTTTTTACCTTTTTTTCAAGTATTTTTACTGCTTTTGTAAGGCCCCTAAATGTTGTGTTTTTAACAGTCAAAGCATACTATTTTTATACGCGCGCGTTACGTGTGCGTGCGCGCACGAAGCCGTTCTGTTTTAATGATTTTTATGGTAGAATTAATCTTAAATTAATCATCCGTCAAAGATAGATTAAACTTGCCCCGGTATCATAAGGCCATCAGAAACAACAGGCGGATGATATCCGGGAAAGGAATAATGAAATGACTAATTTCGAAAAGGTAGAAAAGCTCGTACAGAAGGCAAACGTAAGCTACGAGGAAGCAAAGGCAGCGCTGGACAAGGCGGACGGAGATCTGCTGGACGCGGTGATACTTCTGGAGAAGGAAGGAAAGACCCAGGCACCCCGGCAGAGCAGCTATTCCACCGAATACGAGCAGCAGGCGCAGTACGTGTCCGTGGCCACCAAGGTGGAGGACGACCGCCGCAGCTACGACAAGGAGGAGCAGCGCAGGGAGAGAAGAGAGAAAGCCAGGAGGGGCTTCGGCAACATCGTGGACTTCCTCACCAGGAACTTCCTCCTCATAAAGAGGAACGGCGAGCTCGTCGTAAAGCTCCCGCTGTGGGCAGTGATACTGATCTTCCTGATCGCGTGGCACATCTCCATAATCGCTGTGATAGTCTCGCTCTTCTTCGGAGTCACCTACTCCTTTAAGGGAGAGGCAAAGATGAGCGCCGCGAACACCGTCATGGACAAGGCCAGCAGCGCCGCCGAAAAGGTAAAGGAAGAATACAACAAGCTTTAAGGCAGAGCTCCGCAGCAGGAGCCGCGCCGGAAAGGAACACCGCGTTGAACGGATCCATACTGATAGTTGAAGACGAAGAGAAACTGGCAAGGTTCATAGAACTGGAGCTTACGCACGAAGGTTATGCCGTCCGCAAAGCAGCGGACGGCAGAGCCGCTTTGGGTGCAGCGCTGTCGGAGGACTTCGACCTTATCCTCTTGGACATAATGCTCCCGGAGATCAACGGACTGGAGGTGCTTCGGCGGCTCCAGAACGAAAAGCCCACGCCGGTGATACTGCTTACGGCGCGCGACTCCGTAATGGACAAGGTGGCGGGCCTGGACGCGGGCGCCGTGGACTACATAACCAAGCCCTTCGCCATAGAAGAGCTGCTGGCAAGGATAAGGGTGGCTCTGAAGAACAAGGTCCGCAGGAACGCGCAGGACGGCGGAGCCCCGGAAGCGGAGGAAGGCGTGCTGGTATGGGGGCTTCTGCGCCTGGACAGCAAGCGCCGCGACGTAAGCTACGACGGTCAGCGCATAGAGCTCACCAACAGGGAGTTCCTGATGCTCAAGACCCTGCTGGAGAACAAGGACATAGTACTGTCCAGAGATACTCTCCTGGAACGCGTGTGCGGCTACGACTACATAGGCGAGACCAATATAGTGGACGTGTACATAAGGCATCTGCGCAGCAAGATAGACGAGGCATTCGGGGTGAAGATGCTCCAGACCGTAAGAGGTGCGGGATATGTCATCAGATCCGAATAAGGCCCAGTCGGGGCGCATGAACTCAATAACGAGACGCCTGAGAGCGGCGTGGATGCGCAAGTCCGTTCTGAGGATAGTGTTCTCCACGCTGATCCTTTTCGTTATCGCGTGCTGCGGCTGGCTGGCAACGCAGGAATACCGGGCGCTGGGCTTCCTTAAGTGGAACGTCAGCAGAAGCTTCTACACGCTGAAGACCGTGGGCGGCAAGGTCTCGGAGCTCTACTACCGGATAATGAACGCCGGCGAGGACCCGGTAGACATCGCCGCGGGACGGGCGTTCACCGTCATCTGCATCGCTTTTGCGGCGCTTCTTATTCTGCGCCTTTTCTGGCTGTTCGTGTTCTCCGGCCCGCGCGAGAGCCGCAGGATAAGGACCATACTGGCTCCGCTCAACGAGCTGGCTCTCAAGGCCGACGAGCTGTCGCGGATGGAGTTCGGCGAGGACAAGTACCACGTGATAGAAGACGCGATCTCGCATCTGGACGCGGACGAAACGTCGAAACTGTCGCTTGGAGACAGCGATCTGGCGGGCATAGAAGCGGCCATCAACAACCTGCTGGTAAGGATACGCGAGAGCAACATGCAGCAGGCGAGGTTCGTGAACGATGCCTCGCACGAGCTGCGCACGCCGATAGCGGTGATAAGCGGCTACGCGGACATGCTGGCGCGCTGGGGCAAGGACGACGAGAAGGTCCTGAACGAGGCCATCGCCGCAATACAGACGGAATCCTGCCGCATGAAGCATCTGGTGGAGCAGTTGCTGTTCCTTGCAAGGGGCGACAGCGGCAAGACCACGCTGCAGCTGGAGGACGTGTCGCTGACGTCCCTGATGCGCGAGGCCTACGAGGAGTCCGTGATGATAGACGAAAAGCACGTGTACCGCTTCTCCGCTCCGGAGACCGACACCGTGGTGCAGGCGGACGCGGGACTTCTTAAGCAGGCAGTGCGGATACTGCTGGACAACGCCGCCAAATACACCAAAGAAGGCGACGAGATAATGCTGGCCTGCGGCGAGGACGAAGGCCACCCGTACCTGCAGGTGCAGGACTGCGGCATAGGCATGGCGGAGGACAACGTGGCGCACATGTTCGAGCGCTTCTACCGCGCGGACGAAGCCAGGTCCTTCGAGGGCACCGGTCTGGGACTCTCCATTGCGAAATGGATAGTGGACAAACATAAGGGGCATTTTGAGATACTGTCCAGACCGGACATAGGAACAAGGATACGCATAGTGCTGTAGGACGCAAAGCCGCCGGTGAACATGACCGGCCCCGCGCCAGACGCGGGGCCCTACCATATGGAGCCCGATATACAACAAAAGAGAAGGCGGAAGACCTTCTCTTTTTTCTTTACCTGATATCCGCTGCGCGGCTATTTGATCTTAAGCGTTATACTGGCCGGCGTGTATTCCACGGTGAGGCCGTCGATGGTCTGGCTGGGACGAAGTGTCATCGTGACGTCCCCTTCCGCGCGGCCCTCCGCGTCCGCCATCGGCGCTATGTCGCCGGAAGCCAGGGTCCTGAGCGTGGTCACCGGACCGGTGACTCTGGCGCTGATCTCCGAGACTCCCTCGCCCAGCTCCACGTCTGCTGTATGGCCTTCGCCGATGTTCTTTACGGTAACTTCGGATGCCTTGAACTTGAACGTGAGCTGGCCGCTGGTATCTATCTCGAACCTGGCCTGGACGGGTTCGGAGCTGTCTGCCTCGAACACGCCCGCGGGCAGCACGGGCTCCACCTCGTAAGTGGTGGTCTCGTAGATGCCTTCTATGTCTATCGGCTTGGACGTGATCCCCGAGATCTGGGACAGTCTGGATGCCGGGCCTTTTATGACGATCGCCTTGCCGATGACGGTGTCCTTAAGGACTGCGCCTTCCCAGATGCGGCCTTCCACCGGAACGTCCAGGGGGACGGTCTTGGTCTGGTACATTACTGCGCTGACGCCTATGACGTCGTGCGCAAGCTTTACCCCTGTGACCACCTTGCCGGTCTCGTCCACAGGAGTCGCCGCCAGCATGAGGTCCATGGCCTTATCCACTTCCGCGCCGGAAAGATCGCCGCTGACCCTTACCGAAGCCACCTGCGCGACAAGAGACTCCGCGCCGGAGACTTCCACCTGCGTGAGACGGCTGGAGAGCACCGTGGCCTCCTTGCCCGAAGAAGATCCGGAAAGGACCACTTCCACCGGTTTGGATACCGTAACGAGCTCGTCCACAACGACTTCCACGCCGGGGGTCTGCATGTCCACGAGGGTGATGCCGGAAGGAAGGGACGCGTTGACGGCCGCAGTTCCGCCTCCGGCAGGAAGGGCGGAGATGTCCGCGCTGAGAACTATGTCTTCCGCCTTGAGCTTGTTGACCACGTTTCTGGGGCCGGACACGGTGACGTTGACCGTGTAGCCCTCCGTCGTGACAGGGGCGAGCCCCTTCTCCGCAAGAGCTTCCGAGCCGTTGATAGTTACGGGCTGGTCCCTGAAAGTGGTCTGCACCGGAGGGTTGGCGATGTTTATTACGTAGAACCACAGCAGAATCGCCAGGATTATGGATACTATGATGTCAATCCGCTTCTGATTCATTGTCTTTCCTCCTAAGCAGATTGCGCAGTTTTACAAGCAGACGGTCCTCGTCCGGCTGGTCGCTGATATACATGTTGAACAGCTGCTTTTCTATGGACTTTATGTCCAGGAACCTGGACAGGCGTCCGTCCGAAGCCATGGAGATTATTCCGGTCTCCTCCGAGATGATGATGGCTACGGCGTCGGATATCTCCGAGATGCCCAGTCCCGCGCGGTGCCTGGTGCCCAGGTCCTTGCTGAGGTTCTGGTTCTGGGTGAGCGGAAGCACGCATCCGGCGGCCAGTATCCTGTCGCTCCTTATGATGCATGCGCCGTCGTGCAGGGGCGAGCCCTTGTAGAAGATGTTCTCCAGAAGGGGCGTGGACAGCTTGGCGTCCACTATGGTGCCGGTGTCCGCAATGTCCTGGAGAGCCGTTTCTCTTTCTATTACTATTATGGCGCCTTCTTTTCTGGCGGCGAAGTACTCCACCGCGGTGATTATTGCGTCCACGTTGCCGGAGATCTCCTCCTGGCGCAGCGAGAACTGCCTCGTGAACTTTCCTCTGCCCAGGAATTCCAGACCTCTTCTGAGCTCCGGCTGGAACAGGACCACGACCGCTATTATTCCGACGTTGAGTATTCCGGTGAATATCCAGTTAACGATGTAGAGATTGAGTATCTTGGAGAGGAACGCCGCGACAACGACAACAGCAAGACCCTTCGCGAGCTGTTCCGCGCGGGTGCTGCGAATGAATCCAAGAAGCTTATAGATCAAAAAGCTGACTATGGCGATGTCGATGACATCCGTGATGCCGAAGCCCGAAAACAGGCTGCTTATGATCTGTCCCATGTCCTCCCCTTTCGTTGTCTTTTGCAAGTATTCATTTTATACAATTTTTGCGGCTATTTCAAGGCGGCGCAGGACTTTTTTGGTCAAAACGGCACACATTTGAGGCGTTTCGGGTACACAGGGCGGGCGGCGCGGTTTACAGTTTTCGCGATTTATGGTATAGTTCGATTATCAAAAATCGCGCACAGATCGGAGATATCATGAAGCAGTTTTACGCGGCGGCGCTTAAAGTGGACGACGAGATAACGGACTTTTTTATGGTAAAGTCCATAGCGATACGGACCGGGTCCACAGGCAAGGATTACTTGGACCTTGGGCTTGGGGATTCCAGCGGAGAGATCAACGGAAAGAAGTGGGACGTCTCCCCGGAGGAGCTGCCCTCGGTCAAAGCCATTAAAGAAGGCGACATCGTAAAGATAAAAGGCCTCGTAACGGAGTGGAACTCCATAAAGCAGCTGCGCGTGCAGAGGATACGCAAGGCGGTCCCCGCGGACGACATTCAGATGCGGGACTACGTAAAAGCCGCTCCGGAGGACCCGGAGGAAATGTTCGCTTACGTGCTGGAAAGGGCCAACGTCATAAAGGACGAAGGCCTTCGCAGGATATCCGTAACGGCGCTGGAAGAGAACAGAGACCGTCTCCTCTACTACCCCGGAGCAATGCGCAACCATCACGCGGAGATGAGCGGCCTTCTGTACCACATAAGGCGCATGCTGACGATGGGCCTTAAGGCCTGCCAGGTCTACACCGGACTGGACAAGGACTGGGTGGTCTGCGGAGTAATAATGCACGACATGGAAAAGCTCAACGAGCTTAAGTCCAACGAGTTCGGAGTGTCGCCCGGATACACGGCGCAGGGCAACCTGCTGGGCCACATAGTCATGGGCGCGGTGCAGCTTAAAGAGCGCGCGGAGAAGGCCGGCCTGGACGAAGAGAAGACCATGATGCTGCAGCACATGATAGTGTCGCACCACTACGAGCCGGAGTTCGGAAGCCCCGTAAAGCCCATGTTCCCGGAGGCGGAGCTGCTGCACTACCTGGACATGATAGACGCCAAGATGTTCGACTTTGAGGCGGCGCTGGAGCCGGTGGAACCGGGCGGGTTCTCCGAAAGGGTGCGCACCCTGGACGGCCGCATGCTATACAAGCCCAGCTTCGAGCGGCTGAACACGGAAAAGAACAAGAACAAATAGAGACCGCACAGGACGATGAAAGAAGAAAAGACCGGTTCCGTAAAGGACCTGATCTTCCACAACGAATCCAACTATTATACGATACTGCTCTTCGAAAGCGCGGAAGAGCAGTTTTTTGCCGTGGGGAAGATGCCGGAGCCCAGGAAAGGCCGCAGCTACCGGCTGACAGGCGAATGGACGGAGCATCCCAAATACGGGGAGCAGTTCGCGTTCAGCAGCTTTGAGGAGCTGGAGCCCACCACCGCGGAAGGCATCGTGTCCTTCCTGTCGTCCGGAATGATTAAGAACATCGGGCCCGCGACCGCTCTGGAGATAGTGAGGCGCTTCGGGGACGACACGCTCAGGGTGATAGCCGATGACCCGGACCGGCTGACGCTGGTACGCGGCATTGGGCCGGTAAAGGCCAGAGCCATTGCTGAGGGCTACGCGGCCCACAGGAGCTACGCTCAGGTGGTGCTGAAACTGTCCGCCTACGACATAAGCCCCTCCGTCTGCATGAAGCTTTACAAAGCGTTCGGCGCGGACGCCGCGGAAGTCGTGAAGGACAACCCCTACTGCCTCATAGACAGGATATACGGAATCGGCTTCCAGAGGGCGGACAAGATAGCGCAGAAGGTGGGAATTCCGGCGGACTCGCCTTACCGGCTTCGCAGCGCGGTGATCTACGACCTGGAGTACCACGCCGGCCTGGGTGACACTTTCGTGCCTGAGACTGACCTTACCGAGGACGTGGCGATCATGCTGGACGTTCCCCGCGAAGACATAAGCTCCGCCATATTCGACCTGGCGCTGGACGGGCGCGTGTTCAAGGAGATCCTGGACGACCAGAACATAGTGATACTCAGCAGTTACAGACGCGCCGAGAACTACTGCGCGTCCAAGCTGCTGCAGCTTATAAACTGCGATCTTAAGGCCATTTCCGCGGATCCGGCGCGGCTCATAAAGCGCAGCGAGCGCATAGCGGGGATAGAGCTTTCCGAGACTCAGAAGCGCGCCGTAATGTCCTCTCTGGGCAACGGAGTGTCGATAATAACAGGCGGTCCGGGCACAGGAAAGACCACCATAATACGGATGATCCTGTCCGTGCTGGAAGAGGCGGGCATAACCACGGAGCTGGCGGCGCCCACGGGCAGAGCCGCCAAGCGCATGAGCCAGGCCTCCGGCAGAGAAGCCCAGACCATACACCGCCTGCTGGAATACGCGTACGAGGAATCCACGGATCACATGACCTTCGGCAGGAACAGGGAGAACCCTCTGGACGCAGGCTGCGTCATAATCGACGAGATCTCCATGGTGGACATACTGCTTATGGAGGGCCTTCTGGCAGCCATAAAGCCCGGAACGCGCCTCATTCTGGTGGGCGACGCGGACCAGCTGCCGCCCGTAGGCGCGGGCACCGTAATAGCGGACCTGCTGGACTCCGGAATCATACACAGCACGCGGCTCACCGAGATCTTCCGCCAGGCGCAGGAGAGCATGATAGTCGTCAACGCGCACGCCATCGACCGCGGCGAGCGCCCGGAGTTCAACGGACGCGGCAGCGACTGCTTCTTCCTGGAGAGGACCGGCGACAAAGAGATAGCGGCCACGATCAGAGAGCTCTGCGAGAGCCGCCTGCCGAAGTACTTTGAGCATCTGGACCCGTACAGGGACATACAGGTGCTGACGCCGGTGCGCAAAGGTGTCTGCGGCTGCATGGAGCTCAACAAGACGCTTCAGGAGGCGCTCAACCCGCCCTCCCCCGGAAAGCACGAAAAGACCTTCGGCGACAAGGTGTTCCGCGAAGGTGACAAAGTTATGCATATAAAGAACGACTACATGCTGGAATGGAAGGACCTGGGCACGCTGCAGAGCGGCACGGGAGTGTTCAACGGCGACATGGGAGTTATCTCTTCAATAAACGAGGACACGGGCGCGGTAAACGTGCTGTACGACGGAGACCGTCTGGTGAGCTACGACTTTACGACTCTGGAGGAACTGGAGCCGGCCTTCGCGATAACCGTCCACAAGAGCCAGGGCTCGGAGTTCCCGGTGGTAGTGATGCCGATGACGCACTTCCCGCCAATGCTGGCCACGCGCAACCTGCTGTACACGGCGATGACCCGCGCCAAGGAAGGCGTGGTGATGGTGGGCGACCCCAGGATCCCCGGCGCCATGACGGACAACACCTCCGCCAGAAAGCGCAACAGCGGCCTTAAGGCACGCCTGCTGAAGCTGTGGGAGATAAACGATGACACGTTTAAGTAGCGGCGCGGACCAGAGAACAATGGCTGCAGAAGACCAAAGGCCGTCCGCAGCTGAACGCGGAGCGCACGCCGCAAACCGCCTGCTGGACCTGGTCTTTCCGCAGAACATATACTGCCTTTGCTGCGGCGATACCATGGAGAACAGCCGCGTCCACGGCATTTGCGACAAGTGCGCGGAAAAGATCAACTGGCTGGACCACGACCCGTTCCGCGCCAGCCTGGAGGACTTCGCCTTCGACCACGTAATGTCGTGTTGCGTTTATGGTTTCTACCCACGCAAGATAATGCACGACCTTAAGCTCCACGGCAAGCCCTACATTGCGCGGAGCATAGGCCCGCTGATGGCGGAAAAGGCGCTGATGGAAGGCGGGGACCATACCGCCGTGGTTCCGGTGCCGTGCACTAAAGCCAAAAAGAAAAAGCGCGGCTACAACCAGGCGGAACTTCTGGCGAAATACGCCGCCAAGGAACTGGAACTGCCGGTCTGGACCGACGTCCTGATGAAGGTAAAGGAGACACCGTCCATGCGCCTCTCCACGGGCGAAGAGCGCAGAAACCTGATGCAGGGAGTCTTTTCGGTGGATCAAAACACTTGCGCAAAGCTGCGCGGCGCGGATATACTGCTGGTGGACGACGTTCTGACGACAGGGAGCACGGCCGACGCCTGCGCCCGCACGCTCAAGGACGCGGGGGCAAAGACGGTGTCGGTACTGTGCTTCGCGTCTTCGGCCAGAGCGTTCGAGCCGGAACTGGAGCGCGAACTGCGCCTTTCCGATACAGACGGAGAGATGGTGCCGGAACGTTATACCGGAAGCGAAAACGCCGGGAACAGACTGTACAACTGAATACGATCCGAAGGCACGGGCTGCCCGGGTCTGTGGCTGCAAGTCCAGGCCAGCTATGGGCAAAGGGACCCACGTAAGCAGGAGCACGGCTCCTCGTGATCATGGCATAGCTTAGAAGTAAGTCCGCGGAATATCCGAACACGGCAGGTGTGGGGTCAAAGGCCAGGTCAGCCGGGCAGCCCGTACTTTCGGAACATAACAAACAGCAGAGTCTCCCAAAAGGAGACCCTGCTGTTCCATTATTCAATAAGGAGGTGAAGAAAAAGTATTATGAGCACGATTGAAATCAGAAAAATTAGCATTACTGATCTGGATACAGATGCGATTGTTAATGCCGCAAACGATGGCCTTTGGGCAGGCGGAGGAGTTTGTGGTGCTATCTTCAAA
>JAFZRK010000149.1 GCA_017619905.1 Bacillota bacterium | reverse complement strand
GTGTCCGGGCGACCCTCTCCCACCTGCTGGGAGCACGTAAAAGAAGACCTGGACGGCCGCGTGGATGCCATAATCAAGGGCCTCCCCTGCATAGGCGGCATAGAATCCACGGTGGTGGACATGACAGGAGAACTGCCGGTCATCCTAAGGCCCGGACTCATAACCCCGGAAATGATAGCGTCTGTGCTTAAGACGGATGTCAGCTACGACCCTGCGCTCTTCGCAAAGCCCTCGGACGACCCGGACTTCAAGCCCAAAGCGCCCGGTCAGAAATACAAGCACTATTCGCCCAACGCGGAAGTGGTGATATTCGAAGGCGCAGCCGCGGACGTGTCCCGCGCCATGGAAGAAAGGCAAAAGGCCGAGGAAGAACACGGCCGCAGGGTCGGAGTCATAGACGTTCCGCATCCCAGGACCTTCTTCGCGCAGCTCCGGGAGTTCGACGCGGAGGGCAGGGACATCATTCTGGTGGCCGCGCCGGACAACGTGGACGGAGATCCGTCCGTATACTTTTCGCTTATGAACCGCATGCTCAAGGCAGCCGGTTACAACATAGTAAAAGCAGGGAGGCAGAACATGAAGATAGCGCTTGCCGCCGACCACGGCGGGTTCGCTCTCAAAGGGGAACTCATAGAGCATCTCAAGGGCAGGGGATTCGAGGTGGAAGACCTCGGCATATACACGCCGGACCCGGTGGACTATCCGGAGTACGGCAAAAAGTGCGCGGAGTACGTCATCTCCGGCAAGGCGGACCTGGGAATAGTCTGCTGCGGCACCGGGCTGGGCATAGGCATGGCCGCCAACAAGGTGAAGGGCATACGCTGCGCGGAGCTGGTAACGCCTTTCATGGCCGAGATGGCAAAGAAGCATAACCACGCCAACATGGTCTCGCTGGGAGGGCGCGTGCTCACACCGGAAGAGGCAAAGAATCTAGTCGATATTTGGCTGGATACCGAAGAGGATCACGGCCGTCACGATAGAAGAGTAGCACTGCTTAACGAAATGTAATTCTGGAGGAAGAAATGGGCAAAGTTTACGTATTCGATCATCCGCTTATTCAGCACAAGACAGCGATCTTAAGGAGCAAGGACACGTCCACCAAGGATTTCCGTCAGCTCGTTACCGAGATAGCCACGCTCATGACCTATGAGGCCACCCGCGACCTTCCGCTCAAGGAAGTCGAAGTCGAGACTCCTATGGAGAAATGCACCCTCAAGATGCTCGACGGCGAGGACGTGGCCATAGTTCCCATCCTGCGCGCGGGCCTGGGCTTCGTGGACGGCATGCTGTCGCTCATACCCAACGCCAAGGTCGGCTTCATAGGCCTCTACAGAGATCCGGAGACCCACCTTCCCATCGAGTATTACTGCAAGCTTCCGTACGACATCGAGAACAGGCAGGTATTCGTAGTAGACCCGATGCTGGCCACCGGCGGATCCGCTGCCGCAGCCATAGATTTCGTAAAGCAGCACGGCGCGAAGCACATTAAGTTCATGTGCCTGATCGCTGCTCCGGAAGGAATAAAGGTGCTGCAGGAAGCTCACCCGGACGTCGACATCTACATCGCCGCCAAGGACAGGCAGCTGAACTCCAACGCGTACATTCTGCCGGGCCTCGGCGATGCCGGAGACAGGATTTACGGTACCAAGTAGTTTGCCGTTTCCGCGCGCTGATTTGTCAGCGACGCCGTTATTCCGCGCTCATGCAGCCTGAGGGTTGACAATACCGCGGAAAACTGTAAAATACTAATATCATGAAATTCAAAGGTTTCTCACAGATCTATCATGCTTACGCCTACCGTTGCTCCGACAGCGGAAATTGAAATGCATAACACGGCAGAATGGATCAAGTAGTGTAAACTGTAAACGGTTCTGCGCAAAAGCGGAGCCGTTTTTTAGAGAATGGAGAGAAAAATGTTCAAGATACCGGATAACGTATCGAAGTTCGATAACGTATACGACGTACTCAAGGAGCGCGGCTTCATAGAGCAGACCACGGACGACGAGGGCATAAGGGAGCTCCTCGGCCGCGAAAAGGTAAAGTTCTACATCGGATTTGACGCCACCGCGGACTGCCTGCACGTGGGACACTTCATGCAGGTCATCATAATGATGTACATGCAGAAGTACGGACACACGCCGGTAGTGCTGATCGGCGGCGGGACCACCATGCTGGGCGACCCCAGCGGACGCACCGACGCGCGCCGCATGATGTCCGTGGAAGAGATAGACGCCAACGGAAAGAAGTTCAAGGCGCTGTTCGACCGCTTCCTGGAGTTCGACGAGGAATGGAAGCACATCCCCGGCGAGGGAGTGCTCGGCAAGGGCGGACAGAACAAGGAGCCTGCTCCCGGCAAGGCCATCTGCGTAAACAACGCGGACTGGCTCAGGAACCTCAATTACCTGGAATTCATAAGGGATGTAGGCAGGCATTTTTCCGTGAACGACATGCTCCGCGCGGAGTGCTTCAAGCAGCGCATGGAGAAGGGGCTTTCCTTCCTTGAGTTCAACTACATGCTGCTCCAGGGCTACGACTACTACGTCCAGGCCCGCGATTTCGACTGCAAGATAGAGTTCGGCGGCAACGACCAGTGGTCCAACATCCTGGCCGGAAGGGACCTCGCGAGGAGGCTCCTGGGCAAGGACGACTACTACGGCATGACCTTCTCGCTGCTAACCAAGTCCGACGGCACCAAGATG
>JAFZRK010000148.1 GCA_017619905.1 Bacillota bacterium | reverse complement strand
GCCCCGAAGCGTGGCTGTTCATCGGCAAAGACGGTGACGACATGTTCATGCTTGGAACCACGAGCGGCCTCGTAACAGATATCGCGGACGTGGCTTTCGCCCCGAACGGCTCCATCAACTGGGAAGTCACGATCGACGGCGACTGGACGTTCATGAAGGACAACGGTCAGGTTACTGGCCACTAGCAGCCACAAGGAGAAAAACGGAATGCCTAATTTCACACTAAAGGCACATCGTCCGTTTGTCTTCAACATCGAGGGCGACGCGACGGAGTATAAGATCCCAGCATTCGGAGCTCTTTCTTTTGATGAAGTATCCGAAATAAATGCAATGGAAAAACTCAAAGACCCGGCAGCTCAGGGCAAAAGCTACAAGGCATTTGTTCTGAGGTATGTTCCGGAACTTGAGAGCCTCGGTCTCGGGGATGTGGACTACATCCTGATATTCAACGCATACGTTGAAAGTCAGCAGGATGCAAAGCTGGGGGAATAATAGGCCTTGCGGAGTTTGTAAACGAACACCGTGAGGCAGTGAAACGTGACTTGTTGATACAAACAGGCTACGAACTTGCAGACGTCGGGCGCACCTTATCATGGGATGCGCTCGGCGCTTTTCTGCGGTATATCGGCCCGGACAGCGCTCTTGCCGGAGAAATAAATCCGGAAGCCGCCAGGTGGAGCTCTCGAATCAAGACGAACGAGCTTCTGGCGGATATTTATGACGAGCTGGCAATGATTAACTCAAACATGGTCACAATAGGAACGAGGAAGCGGCAAAAGCCGCCGGAACCGTATCCGAGGCCGGGCCAAAAGAGAAAGAAGAAAAACATCGGCAGTGGAGCGCTTCCACATGATGAACTTATTAAATGGATAGAGGAAAGGCGAGAAAATGCCAGGAATGCTCGAAGTCGCTCAAGCGACAGTAACGATTGTCCCGACAATGCTAGGGGCACAAAAGACAATAAAGAAAGAGCTGACTGATATAGGCGATGACGCGGCGAGTTCTGCGGGAGATTCGGCCGGCAAGACTTTCGCAGAAAAGATGGGATCCGGGCTGTCGAAGGCTGGAAGCGTCATCGGAAAGGCTGTAAAAGGCTTCGCATCGTTTGCGGGGGCTGTTACTGCAGGCACTGCAGCATTGACTGCTTTTGCCAGTAAGACCGCGGACTCCCTTTCCGAAATAGGCGACATGTCGGTCAAAACCGGGTTGTCAACGGACTCATATCAGGAACTGGCCTATGCCATGCGAATGAACGGTGCGGACATCTCTTCGATGACAGTAGGCATGAAGACGCTGACCAACCAAATCACGTCTGCGGCTGAAGGTAATAAGTCTGCGGCCGCTGCCTTTGAAGAGCTGGGAATCTCCGTTACTAACGCGGACGGCTCAATGCGCTCACAAGAAGAGGTCATGTGGGAGGCCATGAGCGCTCTGCAGGGAGTAGAAAACTCCACGCAGAAGGCGGCCTTGGCAAGTCAGCTGTTCGGTAAAGCCGGAACAGACTTAATGGTTATGCTCAACGGCGAGGCAGGGAGCATTGACGCTTTGCGCAAGGAAGCCCACGACCTGGGACTTGTTATGGGCGAGGATGTTGTTGCGCAGGGACATGAGCTTGGCGACCAAATGGAAAAGACTAAGGCGTCGTTCGAGGCTTTGACAACGCAGCTAGGTGCGGCGCTCTTGCCGGTTGCTCTTGAGCTCACAGACTTCGTTCAGTCGATGATGCCAGACATACAGGGCCTTATTCAGGAGATCACCCCGGTGGTTCAGACGCTGTTCCAGCAGCTGCTGCCGCCGATTCAAAACTTGATAAGCACGCTTTTGCCGAGCATTATGAAACTGGTGACGGCGCTGCTTCCGATATTAAATCCGGTTTTACAGATACTGACGCCGTTCATTAACCTTATCAGCAAAATCGTAGGAGTCCTGACGACGGCGCTTATGCCTATCATAAACATAGTCACCAAAGCGCTTGAAGGAGTATCTAAAGCCGTTCAGGCGGTCGTTGGCTGGTTCAGCAAGATGGACTTTAAGTGGCCGAAGATAAAGCTCCCGCACTTTTCTATAACGCCGCAGGGCTGGAAGATAGGCGACCTTCTGAAGGGGTCTTTCCCAAAACTGGGCATCAGCTGGTACGCAAAAGCGGCGACCGAGGGCGCAGAGTTCCGCCAGCCTACAGTGGTAGGCGTCGGCGATGCAGCCCAACCGGAAATGCTTATAGGAAAGAACACGCTCCGTGCGATGATCGGCGACGCGGTCCAGGGATCCACGGAAAACAATATCACGGTAAACGTGTACCCGAGCGCAGGAATGGATGAGGAAGCGCTTGCGCGCAGGACGGTAGAACTCATACAACAGACTACAGAGAGAAGGAGGCTCGCATATGCCTGATCTGAAGTTTGGCGGAGTCAGCCTGCCTTGCAATGTTGAAACACCGTCTTCGTTATCACGACCAAAACGGAAGATCCAGGCCGTTTCGGTGCCCGGACGCTCTGGCGACATAGTGCTTATGGAGGATGCGTATGAAAACTATACGCAGGAATACAGTATCAACTTCTCGGACGACGCTCTCACGGTAGCAGCAAACGCTGACGATCTCGTTAAGAAACTATTCCTTGACGGTTATCAGAAGCTGGAAGACTCCTTTGAGCCTGACGTATTCCGTTGGGCGTACTATGAAGGACCGTTCGACATTGAAAACCTTCTGAAGATAGCCGGCCGCGCAAAGATAAGGTTTATCTGTAAGCCGTATCGGTATCTCACGAGCGGCGAAACAGAAGTAACCGTGACCAACGGCTCAACGCTTACAAATCCGGAGGCGTTCAATGCGAAGCCGCTTATATATGTGCGCGGCACCAGTAATGGAACCATAACGATAAACGGCAAGACGCTGACTGTTACCGGGATGTCGGATTATCTGTATCTGGATTGCGAGGACCAGAACTGCTACAGGCAGGCTGTTGAGAACAAAAATAATCTGGTCAACGGCGACTATCCGTATCTGAAGAGCGGGAGCAACACCGTTACATTTACAGGCTTTACTCAAGTTAAGATTACTCCGAGGTGGAGGCGTTTATGATTCCAAGGTTATACCCGGCAAACGAAACAGCCTTCACCAACCACGGCTATGGAGCGCTGTCGGATGCCATTAGCTGTATCGTCCCGGAAGAACGAAACGGTCCATATGAGCTACTGATGACCTATCCGATCACCGGGCTCCATTATTCAGATCTTGCGCTCCAAAGGATAATACTTGCAAAGCCAAACTTCACGGACGACCCGCAGCCGTTCAGAATCTACAAGATTACGAAGCCGCTTAATGGCATAGTAACGATCTATGGCCAGCACATAAGTTATGACCTTTCCGGTAAGATAATTCAGACGGGAACTGCAGGAAACGCGCTCGCAGCGATGCAGGTGCTCCAAAACGCTGCTCCGGGATGGAATATCACCACTGACAAGTCCGTTACGGCCAATTGGAAGGTTCTGGAACCGTCGAGCGTTCGCAGCTGGTTCGGTGGAAAAGAAGGAAGCATCCTTGATGTGTATGGCCCCGGCGAGTGGAAATATGATAAGTTCACTTGCTCGTTCCTGACGTCAAGAGGCAGCAACAGGGGCGTCGAAGTCCGCTATGCGAAGAACTTGACCGAACTGTCGCAGGAGATAGACTGCTCGAATCTCGTAAAATACGTCCTTGGATATTACAAGGATGTGGACGGAAACATCGTGAGCGGCACGCTGCAGGATACCGGCTGCATGCTGACAGATAAGCAGCTGGCTGTTGATTTCTCATCGGACTTCGAAGAGGTTCCAACACAGGCGGCCATTGATGCCAGGACACAGCAGTATATCGCGGCGAACAACTTCACTGCCCCCACGGACAACATTAAGCTCGATTTTGCGCAGCTCGGAACGCTGACAGACCGCGTAGACTTGTGCGATACCATCAAGGTCTACTATGAGGCGCTGGGTGTTTCGACTACGGCAAAGTGCATCAGGACTACATGGGATGTACTGCGTGAGCGCTACACCGAAATAGAGGTGGGCGACGCAAAGCCAAGCATACTGGATACGATGACGGAGATCTCCGAGAAAACGGTCTCCGGGGTTATTAATTTCAGCCAGATATACAACGCCATCGAAAACGCGACCAGCGCAATAACAGGCAACACCGGAGGGTATGTCGTTCTGCACGACTCAAATGCAGATGGGCATCCGGATGAGCTCCTGATAATGGATACTCCGGACATAGCCACAGCGACAAAGGTCTGGCGCTGGAACAGCGGAGGACTCGGATACAGTTCGACAGGGTATGCCGGGACATATGCTACAGCCATCACGTCTGACGGAAAGATCGTTGCGGATTTTATTACCACAGGAACCATAAATGCCGCACAGGTCAACGTCATAAACATAGATGCGAGCAAGATTACAGTCGGCACGCTTGATGCGGCGAGAATAGCCGCAGGAAGCATCACGGTAGCTCAGCTTGCCGAAGGCGCACAGTCTGTCCTGATGACGGGAGCCTCCTCGAAGACACAGTACTACCTATCGACCTCTGAAAGCTCCGCAACAGGGGGTTCGTGGCAGGATACCGTTCCCACATGGTCGAGCGGCAAATACATTTGGACGCGGGTCTCCACCACAAAAACCTTTGCGGACGGCACTTCCAGTACGACTACATCTACAGCGGTATACGACAGGGCTCTGACTACCGCTCTTTCTACTGCATCGAGCGCACAGTCGACGGCGGATAGCGCAAGCACCGCTGCATCGAATGCACAGACTACCGCCAACGGAGCGAACTCTCAGGAGCAGCTCATCTATGCGAGTAAGGTAAGCGGCACCACGTCACTGTCCGGCACAACGACTTGGGTTACAGACGTGACCGGCGGAGACAACAAGTGGACGCTTAAAAGGCCGAAGTACAATTCGTCTTACCCGGTACTGTTTGTCGCCACTCAGCGCAAGACCGTAGGCGGCACAGTAACCTGCACTACTCCGCAGATAGATGACACCACCACTGTAATAGACGGCGGCCATATCACTACTGGCACTATTGACGCCTCCGTAGTAAACGTAATAAAGCTTAACGCGAGCAACATCACGACGGGAACCCTGACGGGAATTACCATTACGGGTTCTACGCTGATAAGTGCGACGTCATCCGGCTCGGTAAAGATCTCGGATGGAAGTATTGACTTCTTCAATAATGCGACAACTACGGGCACTCCGTTCTCTCGGATTAAGCGTGTGTATGACAGTGGCCAAGGTAACTCCATTGAGTGGACAAACTCTGGATATACGAAGATCATAAATACGGGCGGCGGCCAGTGGACGGCGGCGTTTCTGAACTTCAGAGTCGATGGTACAAGCGAAAGCAGATACGTACAAATCTATCCTGATTCTGACGGATTCCATCTAAAAAGCGAGATGGACTTCCTCGATGTCAACGGTTGGGGTGGAATAAGATTTGGATCCGCTTCGGCTAAAAATCAGACAAGGGCCAACCTCGGAATAGGTTGTACCCAGCTTTGGACAGGCGCCGCGTCAAGCGGAAGCTTTACTGTCGCTAATGCGGGCGACTACAACTTCCTTATCGTAGGCGGTTCATTCACGAGCAACTATGCTTTGGCTACAGTCTTCATACCCGTTTCAATGCTGTCAGGCACAGAGACACAGTACATTCTCTCTGACGATGTGTATTACTGCAGATTCGGCGTTACGCTTTCTGGCACAACGGCGACCATAAGCATAAAGTCGTTATCCGCCAGCGGAAGCTACGGACGATTGAGCAAAGTATTCGGTGTAATTTAAGGAGATAAAGATCAAAATGGAAGCAGTAACACCCTTACAGGTATTCATAGCGATACTCGGATCATCGCTGCTGACGACCGTCTTCACGAAAGTGTTTGACTATTTTATAGGCTCGAGGAAAACGAACCAGATCCTTCTTCTTTCTGCAATCGAACAGCTGTGTGACAAGATCCGGAAGGATGGCTACAGGACAGCCATGCAGACGCAGAGGCTCACGGAGGCTAGAGACCAGTACAAGAAGATAGGTGGCGACGGCTATGCGGACGCGATAATCGCGGAAGCGCTGGCGCTCCCGATGATAGACGGAAAGGAGTAAAGAATGGGAATAATAGCACGGTGGACGACACCCTCAATTACATACAAGCCTTCGGCGGTTGGGATAACCGATGTAGATAATATTTTTCTTTACTTAAAGAAAAACGATGAAGACATCATTTTTGAAAAGTCTAAGGACGACGCGATCTTAAGCGAGCGCGGCTTTACTTGGTTTTTGGAGCAGACAGACACAGCAAAGCTGCCAGCACGCCGAAATTCGTATATACAAATAGACTACACATCAGGTACGGCCCGATACACAACAGGGCTGATACCATATGCGGTGACCAATTCAGGTAGTAATAAGGAGATAAAATGCCTCTAATCTACGGAGATGCCGTTGCAATAGACGGCGGCGAAATAGACCTATCGTTACAGATTGACGGCGGGGAATTGGGCGATAGCTTTCATCCGCTTCCCCATATTACCATAGGTGAAGTTGAAACACTTCCAGCAGGATCTGAAGCGACCGCGTCTATGACGGGTACGGATACACGTCCTGTCCTAAACCTGAGCATTCCCAAGGGTGATACAGGCGACACGGGTCCGCAAGGTCCGCAGGGCGAACAAGGTCCTAAGGGAGATACAGGAGAAACTGGTGCTACAGGTCCGCAGGGGCCGAAGGGTGATAAAGGTGATGCTGGTGAACTGAACCATGTGGCGGCTGATATAGACGCAAACTCAGGTGTTCCATCCGTAAGTGTAGATTATGATGGCGATACCGCAACATTCCACTTTCGCAACCTTAAAGGTCCTCAGGGTGAACAAGGCCCGAAGGGAGATACAGGCGACACTGGCGCTACTGGTCCGCAGGGCCCCAAAGGTGATACCGGCGAAACCGGCCCGCAAGGTGAACAGGGTATACAAGGTCTTAAAGGCGACACAGGCGAACAGGGACCGCAGGGCATACAGGGTGAAACGGGTGCAACAGGTGCGACTGGCGCAACCGGCAACGGAATCGCCTCTGCAGTACTTAATGCCGACTATACGCTGACGATTACTTTCACAGACGGAACGACATACACGACACCAAGTATCCGGGGTCCCCAGGGTGAGCAGGGTATCCAAGGCATTCAAGGCCCTCAGGGCGAAACAGGTCCTCAGGGCGAGACTGGTGCAACTGGTCAAACAGGTCCTCAGGGCCCCCAGGGTGAGCAGGGAATTCAGGGTATACAAGGCCCCAAAGGAGATACCGGCGAGCAGGGACCTGCCGGGCCGACTGGTCCGCAGGGCGAGCAGGGTATACAGGGCGCGACAGGGCCACAAGGTCCGACCGGACCTACGGGCGCTGCAGCGGGCTTTGGAACTCCCACAGCAACCATAGATGGTAATGTTGGCACGCCTTCAGTTGAAATACGGACGTCCGGTCCGGATTCTGCAAAAGTCTTTGAGTTTATATTCCATAACCTCAAAGGACAGCCGGGTACAGGAGCAGTATCTTCTGTAAATGGTCATACTGGAGACGTGACTCTGGCCGCGGAGGACGTGGGCGCTTTCCCTGATGATATATTCGTGGCGGAATATCAGGTGACAACATATACTGATCTTCTTGCTGCTTATAATGCGGGGAAGATTATAATACTTGAAGTGGCTCAATACAGATACTGTTTTCTTCAGTCCTATAATGCACAATGGGGCTTTACCTTCGCAGCTATTACAGGCCTTGGAGTCCAGCAAAGGTGGTCGTTATCTCCACAGAACGTATGGGATTCAGGATCGCTGGGTATAGCCAGCACAAACACCACATATACCCTTTCAATAAACGGTGAGCGAATAACCTTGACACCAAGCTCCGGAGCTGCATCATATATTGATTTACCGATCTATGACGGGAGTGTGATCTGATGGCTGCAACAGTAAGATATAAGGGTGCACCTTTAACCTCGGTCGAAAACGCGACTAAGACGCTCCAAACCGCGGGCAAATACATGGAGGACGACATTCAGATCCAGGATGTCTCCCGGCCAGCTCCGACGCTGCAGACGAAGTCTGTAACTCCGAGCGAAACCGCACAGGCGGTAACACCAGACCAGAACTATGATGCTCTTTCCCGGGTGGATGTTGGCGCTATACCTGGCAACTATGTTGGCAGCCAAATCCCTAGAAAAGACTCTACAGACCTTTCTGTAGATGATGATACCGTTAGCGGCCCAGCGGGCTATTATCCGCAGGCAGTCAGCAAGAGCGTTGCTAGCGGAACTGAGGGTACTCCCACGGCAACCAAAGGTCAAGTGTCTAACCACGCTATAACAGTTACGCCGAGCGTTACCAACACAAAAGGCTATATTCAGGGCGGCACTCATTCAGGCGCGGGCGTTCAGGTGACAGCATCCGAGCTGGTATCGGGAAGCGAAACAAAAACGCAGAACGGCACCTACGATGTGACCAACCTCGCAGAAGTCGTAGTAGCAGTTGAAGGCGGCGGAGGTGCAACTCCGCATAAAGTTATTTTTGCGGAGTTTTATGAAAATGATGACAGCACTCCTGTATTTGAGAGCGATGATGTAATAGACGATCCGCAGGCGTGGATAGTGTTTTCAATCGATACTATCAACTCACCAACCGCAGGCACTCTTACCGCAATTATTCACGATAACGCAGGAACGAGAGCATATTACTATGACACTAATGGCAATGTAACCGTAAATGACGATTCATCTTGGTATATTACAACACCTTGGGGCAGAAATGATCATCGCGTCGGTCTGAAGTGCAATCTTTATGATACACATATTAACGGCTTAGGGGCTGGGTATGCAATGATACTAATACAAGGCGGCGATGATGAGGTTACTTTCCGAACAGCATCCTATCAGCCGCCGAGTGGCGTTGTTGCAGGGCAATTCAGCGTTGAGGAAAATCCGCCTTTATACTTTTGCGCACTTGATTCAAGTGTTGCGGCGAATCAGTATCACAGAGTACAGACAGTCGTAAAAGCCGATGTGGACGATGTCGATGTATTCAGCGGCACAAACTTTTATACAAATACGCTTGGATATTATGAGGATTTCACGGAAAGCTATTCAAACGGCACTCTGACGATCACATCAAGCGGCACGAACAATGGAGGATATTTCCACAACCCCGGTACATACACGCTGTACTACTTAACAGAAGAAGACCTTGACGGCACAGGCGGATTATATCAGAGCAAGACGGTAACTCCTACGACCCTGCAGCAGGTTGTTGAGGCAGATACAGGCTATGAGGCACTCAAACGAGTAACCGTTGAGCCGATTCCGTCGCAGTATATAGTGCCTTCTGGTAATAAAGCCATTACGAGCAACGGCGACAACATAGACGTTGCTGCATATTCCACAGTCAGCGTACAGGTTCCGAGCGGAGGAAGCCCGGCAAGTGTGGACATTAAGACCGTAACGAACTCGAGCTCTTCGGCGACGAGTCTTTCGTTCACAGGCCTATTAGGTGAACCGATAGCGTTCTTCGTAAGATGCCTTGGCTCGCTTACCCGTTCCTCAAACTCGTCTTACTATTACATAGCCGACATTGTATATGACGGTACGGATACAAAAGGTAATTCCTACAGGATGAGCAACGGCAACTATGCCCAGGTCGCATCAAACGGCGGTTATTCCTTCACGTATAACAATGGCACGCTGACCGTATCTACTAGCGGCTCGAGGACTGCGCTGCCCGGTTCGTTCTACAACTCGCAGTACGAACTGGTATACGTATATCAATAAAGACATCGAGGCCGAAAACAGCCGCTTACAGCGGTTTTTTTATTGCAAACGATAAACATATCAAGGAGTAAAAAACATGCATAGAAACTGGTCAAAATGGTTTGCGGCGGCTGGTCTTCGTGCCGTCCGCACCTTCGCACAGATGGTCGTTTCAATGATAACGGTAGGACAGGTGTTCAGCGAGATCAACTGGATTCAGGTCCTGTCGGTATCAGCCGTGGCGGCGATCTACTCGCTGGCTATGTCCCTTACCGGCCTACCCGAAATCGGTGAAGAGAACATCCTTCTTAAAAAGCCGGAGCCGGAAGAAGACTCAACGCCAATCGAGGACGATCTTGAATATCACATTGACAGAGAGGAGATAGAGTAATGGCATACGAAATCGCAATGACCGCAAAGGCTTATGTGGAGAAAGCCATCCACATTGCCAAAGACCTCGACACCTTCTACAAGTCGGGCTGGCCGTACAACCTTGGCTACTATTGGAAAGACGGCAGATACTCTTGGGACTGCTGGAATCTGACCCCGAAAACGCTTGTCTGGGGATGGGAAGATAAGAAGGAAGTAGGGTACTACTGCTGGGAGAAGGGTAAGTACGGACTCGGCGACTGGGGCGGCACGACCATCCTCAACGCCTGCTATGATGTATCCTCGGACTTCTCCAAGCTGACTCCGGGCGAGTTCCTTCTTACACCGAACGGCGACCACGCCGGAGCATATATCGGTGAATACATCATCAATGGCAAGTGCTACAACGTAGTAGAGTGTACTACTTCTTGGAAAGAGAACAAGGTGTGCTTCTCCTACGTAACTGCCAACGGCAAGAGATACCACTACAAGGATGGAGCGGCGGCTACTGCGACTCCTATGGAACAGGCACCTACTTCTTGGGGCAAGCACGGCAAACTTCCGTGGCTGGACTATAGCGTCCTCCCCGGTCCCGAACCGACACCGCCTACGCCCGAAGAGCCTATCTACTACACCGTAGTAAGAGGCGATGCGCTTTATAAGATCGCCAACAAGTTCAAGGTAACCATCGCCGACCTCGTAAAGTGGAACAGCATCAAGAACCCCAACCTCATCTACGTAGGCCAGAAGCTGATAGTAGGGTGGAGCGGAACACCGCAGCCGCCGGAACCTGAAAAGGTCTACTACACCGTAGTCAGAGGCGACAACCTTTCCAAAATCGCTAAGAAGTTCGGCACGACCGTAGCCCAGCTCGTAAGCTGGAACAACATCAAGAACGCTAACCTGATCTATCCGGGCCAGGTGCTGCGTGTAAAATAACCCATTGTAGGCCGGCGCCGGTTCTTCGTACTTCCCGGCGCGGCGTACTCTTTTCTTAGGCCTCTGCATTTGCACTGCAGGGGCTGTTTTTTATTGCGAAAAAGTGTTGCATTTTTGTTGCATTTTGTTGCATTTTTGATAAAAACAGGCCTTTTTGAGCGAAAACGGACAAAAACAGGCAAGAACGAATAAAGCCGAGAAACGTTGAAATTTCAACGAAAAACCCCGCAACCGTTGAAGTTGCGAGGTTTGTGTTTTGGTGGAGCGTAGGGGGATCGAACCCCTGGCCTCAAGATTGCGAACCTTGCGCTCTCCCAGCTGAGCTAACGCCCCACGAACAAAGGGTATTTTACCCTATTGCGCGGATAAGTTCAATCACTTTTTATATACTCGTAAACTTTATATCCGTTTTCGTCGACCCAGAGCCTGTAGTCGGTCCTGTTCCTCAGCTGGTAGTCCAGAGAACGGTCCTCCTGCACCAGCCAGAAATCAAAGTCGTACTTCTCCTGGAGCTCCTTTGCGGTTATGCGGCTGTGCATGCTGTCCCAGACCTCCGCCAGGATGTCCTCCTTGCCGTTAATGGACTTGATGAAGACCTCCGCCCTGGGATCCGCATAGCACCTGAAGCCGGCCCATTCTGCGTACGAACCGCAGTTGAAATCCGTGTAGAGGCGGACGTTGGTGTCGGGGTGCATCTCTTTGAAGGCGTCTATGGTCTTGTATGCGTAGGTGGCGTTCATTATGTTGTAACCGGGATATACAGCGCACCACACCATGGAGATGGCCGCGCCGGCCGCCGCCAGTTTCTTGATCACTGGCACGAAGTTGTAGCCGGTTGCAACGGTCCTGAGCTCGAAGGCGCAGACCGCGCCGCCCATGAGTATCATGAACGCGTTGTTGCGTATCGCGTACAGGGACATGGCGAAGGTGCCCGCCAGGATGAAGAAGTACCTCAGCGGGAACTTTTCCTTCCGTGTGAACCGCAGCACTATGTACACCAGCTGGCAGCCCAGCACCGCTCCGCTGCAGTCCAGAAGGTCCATGATGCCCGAACGCTTCACCTCGTTGATGTTCGACAGCAGCCCGCCGTCGTTGAGCGAGTTTATGAGGTACACGAAGGACCTTACGCCGTAGGGGTTTATCAGCGAGACCGCCGCGCATGCCGCGAACGCCGCCAGTATGGGCCATTTCTTATATCTGCTGCCGTGTATCCCCAGAAGCCGCGCCCAGCCGAAGTCGCACAGGTAGGGCAGCATCATTATGAAGAATATGGGCAGCATGGTGGAGTGGAACTGCATGTATAAAAGCGCCAGAAGGGGCAGGGGATAAAGCTTTTTAATGTCCCCGCTGCGGACATACTTTTCCAGGCACAGAAGCTCCGCCAGAAGGAAGACGTAACTGAATATCTGCGGTCTGGTGCGCACGTAGTTGTAGCCCAGGAAGCACATGTTGACGCACGTGAACAGTATGCTTATGTTCTCGTTGTTTCCGGAGAAGAGCAGGCAGAGTTTGTAGAACAGCCAGATTATTATCGCAAAGATCAGCAGCATGAAGAAGAACATGCCTACTGCGCCGAACCAGTCGTAGACTTTATAGAATGTAATGCAGGTGAGCCACTTCTCGAAGCTGAAAGCCAGACCTTCGTGGACGGTGAACGGTTCTATGTCCGTAAAGCCGTGCTCCAGGATGTAGCGGCCGTGGTTTATGGTGAACCAGAAGTCGTTGTCCATCACCACGCCCACAAAGCTGAGCGGAAGCGCCAGCAGCAGGTATTTGCTTATCTTCGCAAGCAGAGTGCCGTCGTTGGAAAGGGTGTTCTTCATCGTTCTTCGGACGTCTTTTCTTCTTCCGGAGCTGCTTCCGGTCCTGCTGTTTCCTCCGCGGGCTTCTTCTTTTCGAGTATCAGCTTTCTGGAGAAGAAATTGAATATGGCGGCAAGGGCTATGCCGGCGACCTTAACGAGCAGCGGGTCGTAGTGCAGGACCTTGTCTCCCAGCCACATGACCAGCTCGTTGATGCCGAATCCGACAGCGGCAAGGCAGACGAAGGTTATGAACACGCGCTTCTTGCCCTTGCTCTCGTCGAAGTCGAACACGAACTTGGCGTTGGCCCAGTAGTTATACGTGACGGAGATCGCGAACGCAAAGATGTTTGACGCCATGGAGTCCATGTGCAGCACTCTTACACAGATGGCGAGCACGCCCCAGTCTATTATGGACGTGGTGCCGCCTGCGATGCCGAATTTTATCACCTGCAGTATGAACTCCCTGGAGAAGACTATTTTTAACAGCTTTTTGATCTTTTGCATAAGTGTTTCGATCAGTATATGGACTTTAGCTTTGCGATCATCTTAAGGACCTTTATGCCGTCCTTTACGGTGTTGAGCTTGGAGACGCTGCCTTCCGGCCTGTCGCGGTATTCGATCACGACTTCCTTTACGGAAAGGCCGTGCTTAAGCGCGTAGACCGCCATCTCGGTCTCTATCTGAAAGCCGTCGGAGATGGCCGGGAAGTTCTTCGCGAAGTCCCTGCTCACTGCCCTGAGCCCGCTCATTATGTCGTGGAGGCCGCCCTTATAAATGGTATTGACGAGCCGGCGCACCATCTTGTTTCCTATGCCGTGCAGGGCCCGTTTGTTTTCGGTAAAGTAAGTGGATGACAGACGGTCGCCTATGACCATTTCGGCTTCTCCGGAAAGGATCAGCCGCTCCATTTCCGGCGCGCTCTCCGCGGGGTAGGTGTCGTCGCCGTCGGTCATTATGTAGCAGTCCGCGTCTATGTCGCGGAACATGCTGCGCACGACGTTGCCCTTGCCCTGCAGTTTTTCGTAACGCACAACCGCGCCGGCTCTGCGGGCGATATCGTCCGTGCCGTCGGTGCTGTTGTTGTCATATACGTATATCTCCGCGTCCGGAAGCGCGCGTCTGAAGTCCTTCACGACTTTTTCCACGGTGGCGGCTTCGTTGTAGCAGGGGATAAGGACTACTGTCTTATTTTCGCTCATAATAAAACTCCCGATACAGGGCCGGTCATTTTATTGATTATACACTAAAGAGGGAAATATCTCAAGGTAATTAAGCTTCGCGCGTCGGGGCGTAAACGCTGTCCGGAACTGCGGGGGCATGAAGGACTGTTTGGGACCCGGTACTTAGTGACCGGCAAGCGAAAGCGCAGACGGAGCTTAGTACCGCTGGCAGGTTCCCAACCAAGCGGGAGCGTGTCCTGAAGTTCCCGCAGTTCCGGACAGTATAAAGCCCTGATGCGGTAAGCCGGGAAACATTGAAAAAGCGGGATCAGGTGTTATTCGACTGATTTGAGCGACTCCACCATCTGCACCTTCTTGAGCGGGCGCTTAGTAAACATAAGAACGATTACAGTAAACACTATTGTGACGGCAAATGCCATAACATAACTGAGCGTATTCACGTTCTGCCCGAACATTACGACCTCCATGCTGATGATGTTCATGATGAAGTGATGCTCCAGCCGGCCCAGCGGAAGCCCCAGGAGCGCTCCTGCCGCCGCCAGTATCATTATCTCCTTGAACAGATAGGAGTCCACCTCCACGTCGTGGAAGCCCAGCACCTTGAGCGTTGCTATCTCCCTTATCCTTTCGCTGATGTTTACCTGCGTAAGGTTTATCAGCACCACGAACGCAAGCGCTCCGGCCGTCAGGACCACGACCAGGATAATGAAGTCTATGGCGGCTATCATGTTCGTGAACTGCTCCGTAAGTCCGGAGAAGTCCATTATGCTCTCGTAGCCGTCCTGTCCGCCGATCTGCTCCTCTATCTCCGCCGCAGTCTCCTCGCTGTTGCGTATGACAATGGAATTGTAGTGGACCGGTTCGTCGAAGATGCTCTCGTAGTAGTCCTCCGACATGTAAATGTAGTGCTGGAAGTACAGTTCGAACACGGCGTTCACACGGACCTGCGCCTTAAGGCCTGAGGCGGATTCTATGGTTATTATGTCGCCGTCCTGTATCCCGTGATTCCTGCAGAATTTCTCGCTTATAAGTATTCCGCTGTTGCGTATGCGAAGCGGGGTGGTCCTGTCCGTGGCGCGCAGGTTAAGCATGTCGTTGCCGTCGCGGGCGTCCATCACTACAACGTTTATGGCCGCGTCGCTGTCTTCCAGATAGACCTTGCTGGCGTAGGTCATGTAGGGCGCTACCGCTTCGTTGGCGTCGTCCTTCTTGAGCACGTCCACAAGCTCGTCTATACGCTCGTCGCCCTCAAGGGTAACGGTGTAATCGTAGTTGTATATCTGCCCGAACTGTATGGCCACAATATCGTTGATGGAATCCTTTATGCCCCAGCCGACTACCAGAAGACCTGTGCATCCGGCCACGCCGATTATGGTCATGAGCGCTCTGGCCTTGTAGCGTATGAGGTTGCGGGCAGTTATCTTTCCCGTGAAGGACAGGCGGTCCCATATAAGAGGGATCTTCTCCAGGATGACTTTTTTGGCGTTCTTGGGCGGCTTGGGCCTCATCAGCTGGCTTGGCTGCTCGCGGAGAGTCTTGTTGACGACATAGATCGTTACGCCGCTCATAAGCAAGGCGAACGACAGCACGCAGATCGCTATGTAGAGCGGGGGGTGGACCATTATCCTGTCCGGAAGGTCGTACATCAGTCGCCAGGTCTCGTAGATGACAACGGGGAATATCGCCATGCCGACCACCATGCCTATGGCGCTTCCTGTCAGCGAAGCCGAAAGGGCGTAGGCGGTGTACTTTCCGGTGATGGCTCCTCGCGAGAAGCCAAGGGCTCTGAATATGCCTATCTGTCCGCGCTGTTCGTCCACGAGGCGTGTCATCGTGGTGAGGCACACAAGGGCGGCCACAAGGAAGAAGAGCACAGGGAGCGCTATTCCAATGGATCCCATCTGCTTTGCGTTGCCGGAGTACATGTAGGTGGAGTAGTGGCTGTCGCGGTCCAGGACGGTCCATTCCGCGTCCGGAAGCTCCTCCAGCTGCTGCTTTGCCTTGCGCAGTTCCAGCTCTGCCTTCTCTATCTCGGTGTTGAATTCAAGCAGGCCTTTCTGATATTCCTCAAGGCCTTCTTCGTACTGCTCCTTGCCGACACGTACGCTGTAACGGAGCTTTCCGATCTCGCTGCGGGCGCGCTGCTCGGCTTCCGCGGCCAGTTCCATCTCGCGGATGAAGACGTCGTAGTATATGCGGTCTTCCGATATGGACCTTATCTTTTCGTAGTAGGCGGATACGCCTTCCGGATACTTGGCGTTAAGGGCGTCCATGTTGGTCCGGATCTGCTGGGAATACTCGCCGTCCGGCAGCGTATCCAGCAGGTTTCTGTACGCCCCGTAGGACGCGTAGTCCGCCGTGACCTGCGCCACCAGCTCGGTGAACTCCATGCCGCTCTCGGCTTCCGCCTGCGCCACGTTCTGCTTTGCTGCTTCCGCGCCCGGACCGTATTTATTCTCCAGATCCCTCTGCCTTTGGAGCAGGGTGGCCAGCGCTGCCTCGAGCGTCTTGATCTGCGTTTCTCCGCTAATTATCTGTATGTTCGCGTCGTCCAGCTGCTGCTTCGCGTCGTCCAGCTGCTGCTGGCCTTCGGCGCGCTTCTCCTCCAGTTCCTTTTCGCCGTCCTCTATCTCTTTGGTGTAGTCCGCAAGAAGAGACCCTTTAAGATACTCCTGCTGTCTGCGGACCAGCGGCTCCATGTCGTCTATGGTCCCGGCGACCAGATCGCTGTACCCGCGGCTGAAACCGTCGTATTCCGCGGCGCCTTTCAGCGTTGCGTAGACCGTGGTGTAATAATCGGACTTGAAGTTGAAGGAGGGGACGTATATCACCAGCTCCAGATTCCTGTTGTGAAGCAAGCTGGTTCCCAGAGTCTTGGCCAGGTACGCGGGAGTCTTTACCACGCCTACTATGGTGTAGGTCTTGTGGTACAGTTTGTCGTTTATGTCCTCGTCCTCAAGGAAGAGGCGGAACACTTCACCGACGTGCCTTTCGCCCTTGGTCATTCCTACGTCCAGCACCAGGGCCTCGTCGTTGTTTACCGGCATCCGGCCGTCTATGAGCTCGAAGAGGTCGATGGATCTTTCGACTTCCTCGACTCTGGTGACCCTTACGACGCCGTCCTGATCCGCGCTCAGCACGTCAGAGAAGCGGCTTGCGAACACTTCGTCTATGCTCTCGTCTTCGGCTATGGCTTCCACGTCTTCTTCGCAGAACCCGTAGGAGGAATAGAACTGCAGGTCGTGCAGCCGGTACTCGTCCGCGTAGACGTCCACGCTCTTCTCCATTATCGTGCGCGAAGAAAGAAGCCCCATCATGAAAGCAGTGCCGATGAGGACTATCATCAGGAGCGAGAGGAATCTGTTTGAACTTTTCCGTATCAGACGAAGTGTATCTTTGTTGAACATCGGAAGACGCCGCCGGGCGTAATTTGTATCAGTATTCTATGTCTTCTATCTTCCTGGGATCGCTGTTGATCTCCACGGATTCTATCTTTCCGCTCTTTACGCGGATTATCTTGCGGCCCATGGCCGCCAGGGCGCTGTTGTGGGTTATCATGACGACCGTCATGCCTTTTTCTTTGCACATGTCCTGAAGTACCTTAAGGACCTGCTTGCCCGTTACGTAGTCCAGAGCGCCCGTGGGCTCGTCGCAGAGCAGGAGCTTGGGGTTCTTTGCCACGGCCCTCGCTATGGCCACGCGCTGCTGCTCGCCTCCGGAAAGCTGGGAAGGGAAGTTGTCCTTGCGGGCTTCCAGACCGACCATCCTGAGCACTTCGATGGAATCCAGCGGATCCTTGCACAGCTGCCTGGCGAGGTCCACGTTCTCCCTTGCGGTAAGGTTCTGTACCAGGTTGTAGAACTGGAACACGAAGCCGATGTCGCAGCGCCTGTAGTCGCACAGATCCTTGTCCGAGGCGCCGGAGATGTCGTTCCCGTCCACGGTTATGCGTCCGGAACTTACGGTATCCATGCCGCCCAGAAGGTTGAGTATGGTAGTCTTTCCCGCGCCGCTCGCGCCCAGGACCACTGCGAACTCGCCCTTGTCTATTTCGAACGAGACCCCGTCGAGCGCTTTGATCTCGACCTCGCCCATGGTGTATATCTTGCTTACGTTCTCGAATTCTATGAAGCTCATGGCCTTCACCTACACTAACGCGGAGATGTCGTTATCCAGCATGGAGAGGAAGGAGTTGAGGTATATCCTCACCATAAGACGCATGTCTTCCTTGCTGCTTTTCGACTCTCTGAGTATCGTCTTGATTCCGCTGAAGATGGAGTGCGCGTAGCACTGCGACAGGATGGCCAGACGCTCGTCCTTGCGGTCAAGCATGCTGAAGTTCCCGGCTATGAGCGCGGCTATGAGGTCCGCGAACCAGTCGGTTATCTGTTTGTTCAGCTCCGTGCCCATCATGAGTATGCTGACTTCTATCTTGTGGGCGTCGTAGATGTCCACGAGGCGGTCGCTCATGGTGCTGAGGCGTTCCTTGATAAGCGGAAGCGGCATGTCGATCTGATCGTTCTCCGCGCCGAAGGAAATGAGGCCTCCGCTCAGTTCCCGTACGGTATCGTTGAAGATCTTAAGGGTAGGGGAGACTATGGTATTGCTCAGTTCTTCCTTGTTCTTGAAGTACCTGTACAGGTTCCCCACGGTCATCTTGCTTTTGAGGGCTATGCGCCTCATGGAAGAGCCCTCGAACCCGTGCTCCAGGAATTCCTTCCTGGCGGAATCCAGAATGGTCTCTCTTACTTCGTCTTTTTGTACCTGCGGCATAAATGAACCTCCGTTTACTTTTGATATTCTATAACGCTTCGCGCAAAAAGTAAACACCTGTTCACAGAAAAAGTCGCCAAATGAGTAAAATCGCTAAAAAACACAGCTTTTACACATTTTGGCGTTATACTATAGAAAAAATTTGATATAATAACTAAATTATGATAGTTACAACTTGTTTCAGGGGATAGATATGATTCAAAAGGGATTCAAAAGACATGTAAAGGCGGCGGCGCTCATAATGGCGCTGCTACTGATGCTGTGCGCCTGCGCGCCTAAGAACGGCAACTCGTCGAATAACGACGCTCCGTCCGGGCAGAACGGCAATGCTCAGCCATCCAACGAGGCGGTCCCGGATCAGGGACCGCAGGGAAACGAGGCGGATCCGGATGCCGGACTTACGCAGGAGGAGAAGCTCTATAAGCAGCTGAAAGCCCTCTGCGAAGCCGCGGGAAGCAGCGGGGAAGGAGAGCTTACGACGGAGCGCGTCTACAGGATGACGACTACATCCGGCGCTTCCACGTGGACTTCCGAGGGCACTGACGTCTATATCACCAGCTTCTATACGGATAAGGACGGTCAGGTGGAGATGGTCCGGCTTATCGGAACGGACGGATCGGAAGCCCGCGAAGGCGAACTGCAGTATCAAGGCATAAAGTACAAATATACCAGGACGGATCACGATAACGGCACCGTGGAATGGGTGGAAGGCGCCGCGGAGACAGGGCATAAGACTCTGCCCGCGCTCGAGGCGCTGATCTTCGAAATCCCGGAACTGGAGGAACTGGAGAGCATAAAGTTCGAGTATTCCTCCTATCTGCTGTCCGTGGGGACGTCGTTCAGGCGCGTCCTGTCCGAGGACAGCAGCGTCAGCGGCGCGTATTACACGCTGTCCAACGTCAGCGCGGAGTATTATCTGGACGATAAGGGGAACCTTACCGCCTGCTCGTGGACGTTCACCGAGAGCTGGACCTACGAAGGCGTGTCGGTATCTTCCGACGTCACGGCGAACATAACGCTCGAAAACGGCAGGACCCCGATGGCGTCCACCTGGTTCAGGGACAATACAAGCTACGTGCGTCCGGAGTATCCTGAGATAACCGAGACCGCCAGGGAGGCGCATTTCAACCTGCCTGGCAAGATCATCCTGGATGTGCGCATTCCTAAGATAAAGGACGGTCTGCCCGGCGCGGATCTGCTCAACCTTGCCATAGAAGAGGACTGCGCCTACGAGCTCACCTCGGACGAGACCACGCTCGCGGCGGATGCCTCCGAGAGCTACATAGTCCGCAGGGCGGATTATTCGGTCATAAAGATCGGAAAGAACTACGAGATCCTGATAGACTGCTCCATCGGCTCCGCAGAGGGCTCCGGCGCTGCTACGTGGGGCCACAGATACTTCTACGTCCCGGATAAGGGCGGTCAGGTATCTCCGGAGGAGTTCCTCGGCATGATGGGCTACGACATGGAGAGCTTCCTTGCAGCCGCGGATGCGGACGAGTTCTACACGGACTACAGCGGAAGCAGGATGTCGGAGGACTTCACCTACGAAGAGCTTCTGGGGATGTTCTACTTCGATGAGGGCGGAACGCTGGTATTCGTTCCGGATGTTATGTTCTAAGGAAACGGTAAATGATCAAACGATTATCCAAGTGCATAAGGGAATACAAGATATTCACCTTCCTGTCGCCTGTCATGGTCGTGGCGGAGGTGGTCCTGAGCGTGCTGATACCGCTCTACATGGCCGACCTCATAGACAAGGGCATAGACGTAGGCGACATGGCGTTCGTCAAGAGCATGGGCTTTAAGCTGCTCATTCTTGCGTTCCTGTCCATGGTCTTCGGCGTACTGGGCGGAGTGTTCGCGTCAACGGGCGCGGCCGGCTTTGCCAGCAACGTCCGCAAGGACATGTATTACAACATCCAGAAGTTCTCGTTCAGCAACGTGGACAAGTTCACCACGGCCGGACTCGTAACGAGGATGACCAGGGACATAACCCAGGTGCAGATGTGCTACATGATGCTCACCAGGATGCTGTTCCGCGCGCCCACGAGCGTGGTGTTCGCGCTGATAGCGGCGTTCCGCATCAACAAGCGTCTGCCGCTGGTATTCATATGCGTGCTGCCCATCCTGGCAGTGGGACTGTTCTTCATAATGAAGTTCGCGTTCCCGCTCTTTGAGAGGGTGTTCTCGCTGTTCGACAAGCTTAACACAGTAGTGCAGGAGAACGTCCGCGGCATAAGGGTCGTAAAGACCTTCGTGCGCGAAGAGCAGGAGATCGCAAAGTTCGACGAAGTCTCCACGGACGTGCGCGACACCTCCGTAAAGGCGGAGCACATAGTGGTGCTCAACGGCCCGCTGATGACATTCTGCATGTACGCGTGCATGCTCCTCATCTCCTGGATAGGCGCAAGGATGTGCATCAGCTCCACCATGACCACCGGCCAGCTCATGAGCATGTTCTCGTACGTAATGCAGATACTCATGAGCTTGATGATGTCCTCCATGCTGGTCCTTATGCTGACGATGTCCAAGGCGGCGGCCAAGAGGATCATTGAGGTCCTGGACGCGGAGACGGACATAGCCCAGCCGGAAGATCCTGTAATGGAGATAAAGGACGGCTCCATAGTGTTCGACGACGTGGACTTCGCCTACGCGAACGCCAAGCCCTGCCTTAAGGACGCAAGCTTTACCATAAAGAGCGGTCAGACCGTGGGCATCATCGGCGGCACAGGAAGCGGCAAGACCAGTCTGGTGCAGCTCATCCCGCGGCTCTACGACGTAAGGGAAGGCAGCGTGTCTGTCGGCGGCACGGACGTAAGGGAACTGGATCTTGATACCCTCAGGAAGAACGTAGCCATGGTCCTTCAGAAGAACGTGCTCTTCGAAGGCACCGTAGCAGGCAACATGCGCTGGGGCAACGAGAACGCCACCGATGAGCAGATAACGGAAGCGCTCAAGACCGCGCAGGCCTGGGAGTTCGTTTCCAAGCTTCCGGAAGGACTCGAGGCCCCCGTGGAGCAGGGCGGAAACAACTTCTCCGGAGGCCAGAGGCAGCGTCTCTGCATAGCCAGGGCTCTGCTTACACAGCCGAAGATAATCATATTCGACGACTCCACCAGCGCTGTTGACACTGCGACCGAGAAAGCCATCCGGGACGGCCTTAAGACCGCCATGCCGGAATGCACCAAGATAATAATCGCCCAGCGCATATCCTCCGTAAAGGACGCGGACCTTATAATCGTCCTGGACAACGGCCGGATAAGCGGAATGGGCACTCACGACGAGCTCCTGGCAGGCAATACGATCTATCAGGAAGTCTATGAATCCCAGACGAAGGGAGGTGACTTCGATGAGTGATCAGCAGACCAGAAAAAAGACCGACGAGGAACGCGGCCGCGGACCCGG
>JAFZRK010000147.1 GCA_017619905.1 Bacillota bacterium | reverse complement strand
TTCTTCGGATCGTCCATAGACGACATGCTGGAAGCGCTGGAGTCGCTGAGCCCCGCGGCGGTTGGACTCAACTGCTCGTTCGGCCCCGTGCAGGCGATACCCGTCATGCAGGAATTCGCGCAGAAGACGGACCTGCCGCTTATACTCAAACCCAACACCGCGGACCTTCCGGCCGCGGAATTCGCGAAGGCCCTGGAGCCCGCGCTGGATACCGTAAGCTATGCCGGCGCCTGCTGCGGCTCGGACCCGGAATATATAAGGAAGATAAAGGACCTTCTGGAAGAGCGCGGATGACCTCCGCCGCGGGCGGAAAAGCATCCCCGCTTGCAGGACGGGTCCTTTGATGGTAGAATACCCGAATATGAAAAAGACCGGAATTATCAGGACCGCAGCATGTCTGCTGCTGTGCGCGCTGCTTCTGGCGTCGCTGGCGTCGTGCGCGTCCTGGGACAACTTTTATAACGCGTTCATAAGCAAGAAGGAAACGCCGGCCAGAGTCGTGCGCATTGCCGTGTTCGAGCCCCTTACCGGAGCGGACGCGGCGGAGGCGGCGGACGAGGTCCGGGGCATAGCGCTTGCCAATTCCATGATTCCCGTCGTAAAGGGCGCAACCATAGAACTGGTCTATTTCGACAACAAATCCGACCCGGATGCCGCCAAGCTCACGGCGGCGGAGATAGTCAGGGATGAGACCATATCCATGGTCATCGGCAGTTACGGCAACATGATAACCGTGGCGTCCGCGGACATCTTCGAGGAAGCCGGCCTGCCGGCGGTCAACCCCGCCAGCAGCAACCCGCTGGTAAGCAACACCACGTCCTTCGTGTGCGCTTCCGTCATAGACGCTTTCCCTGCAAGGGCAGCGGCCGAGTTCGTCGTGAACGAGCTGGGGCAGACGGAGACCGCCGCCATGTACAGCAGCTCCGACGAACTGTCGAAGATAAGGGCTCAGGAATACTCGCGCTGGTGCGAGCAGACCTACAAGATCACCGATGTCCCTGTGATAGCCATCAACGAGGGATCGGACCCCTACTTCATCGTAAAAGCGCTGGAGAACGCCGGGACCAAAGCTGTCTACCTGCCCGCGGGCACTTCCGTATCGGAAACGGTGATCGCCAAGGCCGAAGAGATGGGCCTTAAGATCGAATGGATAGGCGGAGACGCCTGGAAGAACATAGGGATCTCCGGCGTCTACTACACCGGCGGCTACGACCCGTTCGGCAGCATCACGGAGATGAGCGGAACGTTCACGGAGGCCTACAGGAGCAAGTACGGGAGCTCATCCTTCCCCTCGGAGCAGGCCGCCCTGGGCTTTGACGCCTATCTTATAGCGGCTGCCGCAATAGACGCTACGGACGATCAAGAGAGCCGGGAGGACATCGCCGCGGCCCTCATGGAAGTTGCGGATCTGGAAGGCAGCACCGGGTACATAAGCATCAGCAGCAACGGAAGCCCCGTCAAGAGCGTTCAGATATTCAGGACAGAAGACGGAGAAGACGAACACGTATTCACGGCGTTCGGCCCGCAGACGGAGCCCGCGGAGGAAGAGCCCGGGACCGCAGCGTCCGGAGGCAGATAACATCAGGCCATGATTCGGAAACATACCGACTAATTATATAAAGGAGAAAAACAATGAAAGAACAGATCATCAGCATACTGGAGCAGATAAGGCCCTTCCTTCAGAGGGACGGCGGCGACGTGGAATTCGTGGATTACACCGAGGACAAGGTAGTCTACGTAAAGCTGCAGGGCCACTGCGCGGGATGCCCGCACGCCCAGGCGACCGTAAAGGGTGGAATCGAAGCCATACTCAGAGAGCAGTTCCCGGACGACGTAGCCGCTGTTGAGGCCGTAAACTGATACCTGCCGGGCTGTCCGGAAGACAGATATGAGACATTCCAAAAAGAAAAAAGTCAGAATCAAATGGGGCAGGTTCCTTCTGTCCCTGTTCGTGCTGTGCGCGGTGGTCCTTGCGGGGCTGCTGTTCTGGCCCCTGCCGGACAAACCGTCCGGAAACGATACGCCTGCCAACAACACCGTGGACCCGGAACCCGTTCCGGCGCAGACGGAGTTCCCCCTGCGCATACGCTGCGTGGGCGACATCATGACGCACGGCAGGAACATAGTGGGAGCGGAACAGGCCGACGGCACCTACGACTTTTCCGACAACTACGTCTACGTGGACAAGTATCTTAAGAACGCGGACGTCACCCTGGCCAACTTCGAGACCACCTTCTCCGGGAAGAAGCCGTACGACGGTTATCCACGCTTCAACGCGCCGGAGATACTGGCCAAGAACGTTTTCGACGCGGGCGTGGACGTGGCGTTTACGTCCAACAACCACATGCTGGACACTGGGCTTGCGGGTGCGCTCAACACCGTTAAGGTGCTCCGCGAAGCGGGATTCGACACTGTTGTTGGATCCCGTCTGGATACCAGCGAACCGCGCTCGGCGATAAAGGAAGTCAGCGGCGTTAAGATCGGTTTCGTGGCCTTTACCTACGAGACCCGCATAGTCAACGGCAGCCGCACCATGAACGGCTCCACCATGGACAAGGACGCGCCGGACTACATCAACAGCTTCCGCTACGAAAACGGAAAGATCAATCAGGAGCATCTGGACAACATACTTAAGGAGATCCAGTGGTGCAAGGACAACGGCGCTGAGCTGATAGTCGCCTACTTCCACTGGGGCACCGAGTACAAGTCCACCCCGGACCAGGTGGACAAGGACCTGGCCAAGCTCTGCGCGGAGAACGGCGTGGACATCATTTTCGCGTCGCACCCGCACATAATGCAGCCGGTGGAGATCATCGAAGTGGAGGTCGCCTACCCGGCCGAACCGGAACCGGAACCCGAACCCGAACC
>JAFZRK010000146.1 GCA_017619905.1 Bacillota bacterium | reverse complement strand
TCTACAAGGACGCTGCCGGCTATTCCGACGCTTTCATCTACATGGAAGCTGAGGCCAACGGCGCGGAAGTCAAGGTCACTGTAAAGGCCATGGGCTTCGATGCTAACTGGAACCCCGTAATGAAGGAGCTCCCGAACACCAAGATCTACTACGCGGACAACGGCAAGCTGGTAGACACCGGCGCTGTCACCGGCGCTGACGGTACCGCCACCTTCACGCTGAAGAACGGCACCTACAGACTCGTAGGCATCAACACCGACGCGATCTACACCGTCACCTCCGAGAAGATCGTAGTTAAGAAGTGATAAAAGCTTTAAGAAACACAGTAGTATTTCTGCTGGCAATAACAATGTCCCTGGTCTTTCCGGGACATTGTTTTGCTGCAGAAAAAAGCCCCGATAAGGAGATAGAGGACATCTTCGCGGCCCGCATGGAGCAGGCCGGCGTTAAGACCGCGCAGGAGCTCGTGTGGAGCTTTTCCGACAGTCCCGAGGCCGGCGACGAATGGTACGTGCTGTCGCTGCGGCAGTATTACTCCGGTCAGCTGGACTTTTCTGAGTATCGCAAAGCATACGAGGAATACGTAAGCAAGGACACGATAAAGAACGCATCCACACGGCTCAAAGCCGCGCTTACGCTGCAGGCGGTCGGAAGCTCCAGTCCGTTCATAGACAAAGCCGCGGACGACTCCATAGGCGAAGGCGGCATAATGACCTGGATCTACGGACTGCACGCGCTGACGAACGGCGCCAGGAGCAGCAAGCACACCGTGGACAGCGTCATAGAAGAACTCCTTAAGCTGCAGCTTCCGGACGGTGGATGGGCCGTGATGGGAGATAACGGCGACGTGGACGTTACCGCCATGGCGGCTCAGGCGCTTGCCCCGTATAAAGACAGGGCGGATGCCGGAGCGGCGGTGGAAAAGGCGATAGAGCTTCTTTCTCTGAGGCAGAAGGAAGGCGGATACTTCGCGTCCTTCGGAGACGACAATCCGGAGAGCACCGCGCAGGTGCTGCTTGCGCTGTCGGCTGCGGGCATAGACTGCACGCAGGACGAGCGCTTCATAAAGAACGGGAAGACCATCCTGGACATCCTTGACAGCTTCAAGATCTCGGACGGCGTGTACACGCACACCCTGGGCGGAGAGGCAAACACTTCCGCAACCGTGCAGACGCTGTACTCCCTGATCGGTTACAAGATGCTGCTGGAAGATAAGGGCGGTTTCCTTGTATTTGGGAGCTTCTCCGAGCCGAGCGTGCCAAGACCGGAGCAGCCGGTAAAGCCGGACGGCGGCACGGATCCCGATAACACGGATCCGGACGGCGGGAAGACCGGTCCCGCAAAAAGCATAAGACCTTACCTTTACGGCGCGGTGGCGGCAGCGGCAGTCATAGCGTGCGCCGTTCTTGCGCTTCTTAAGAAACGCAGCTACAAATCATACCTGTTCGTGGTGCTGCTGGCGGCGATAGCGGCAGTCTGCGTAACGTTCATCAACATCGAAAGACCCGAGGACTATTACGGACGCCCGGACAACATTAAGGACCCCGTAAAGACCGCGATAATCATAGACGCTCACACCGTGGCGGGGGAGAAGTCCTACATCCCCGCGGACGGCATGATACTTGCCCGCACGGAAGTCGTCATAGACAGAGGGCAGACCGCGTACGACCAGCTGGTGTCGGCGGTTAAAGCCAATTCCATACACGTGGAGATCACAGGAGGCAGCTACGTGGCGGGCATCGCCAACATCTACGAGCTGGACTTCGGAGATCTTTCCGGCTGGATGTACCGGGTAAACGGGGAGTTCGCCAGCGTCAACTGCAACGAGTACGTGCTCAAGGAAGGCGACCTGGTGGAATGGCTCTACACCAGGGACATAGGAAAAGACATAGGCAACGAATACAACGGCGGCAAATAAGCGGCAGAAGGCAGAGGACGGTTGAGAAGCTTTAAGGACCACAACCCAATAACGGTATTCATTTTCTACGCTTTCGCGATAATCCCGGCGATGTTCTGCACCAATCCGGTGATCATGTGCATATCGCTTGTAGGCGCGGTGGCTTTCCGTCTGGCGAAGGACGGCTCGGGCGCGGTCAGAAAGATGCTGCCGTACTTTGCGTTTCCCGTGCTCGGCGTCATAATCAACCCGCTGTTCAACCACAAGGGCGTAACGACGCTGTTCATACTCAACAACAACCCGATTACTTTGGAGGCGGTGCTGTTCGGCCTTACACTGGGCATAATGATATGCTCCACGGTGATATGGTTCTCCAGTTTCAACAGCATCATGACCACGGATAAACTGCTCTATATTTTCGGCAGCGTGTCGCCCAAGATAGCGCTCATCCTGTCCATGACGCTGCGCTACATACCCCTCTACGGGCAGCAGATAAAGAAGGTGCGGCAGGCGCAGACGGTGACCGGGCTCTACAAGGAAGACAACGTCATAGACAAGATACGCGGCGGTCTCAGGATAATGTCCGTAATGGTGTCCTGGGCGCTCGAAAACGGTATAATAACGGCGGACAGCATGTCGGCCCGCGGCTACGGAGCAGGAAGGCGCAGCAGGTTCGCCATATTCAGCTGGAGGAAGGCGGACATCGTGCTGGCGGTACTCTGCGTGCTGCTCGGCGGAACGGCTGCAGCATGCATAGGCATAGGCCGTCTGGCATATACATGGTATCCGGAGATAGTAACACCGGGCGCATCGCTTCCGGCGGTGCTGTGCTACGCGGCGTACGCGGTCCTCTGCGCGATACCTACGGTACTTCAGATAAGGGAGGAAGCAAGGTGGAGATCCTTACAGTCCGAGATCTGAGTTTCAAATACGCCCTCGGCAAAGAGGATGCCATAAGCGGCATCAGTTTCGGCGTGGACGAGGGAGCTTTCGTGGCTGTCTGCGGTCCTACGGGTTGCGGAAAGTCCACGCTTCTTCGCATGCTCAAAAAGGAGCTGATCCCCATGGGAGACGTCAGCGGCGAGGTGCTGCTGGACGGCGTGTCCCTTTCGGATATAGACACAAGGACTTCGGCCTCCGCTGTGGGTTTCGTCATGCAGCGGCCGGAGCATCAGATAGTGACGGACAAGGTCTGGCACGAGCTGGCCTTCGGGCTGGAGAACCTGGGGATGCCTCAGGACGTCATCCGCCGCAGGGTGTCGGAGATCGCCAGCTATTTCGACATAGAAGACTGGTTCGAGATGAACGTCGCGGATCTTTCCGGCGGCCAGAAGCAGCTTTTGAACCTGGCGTCCGTAATGGTGATGCAGCCGCGTCTGCTGATCCTGGACGAGCCCACCAGCCAGCTGGACCCCATAGCGGCGTCCGATTTTATCGCAACGGTCCGCAAACTCAACACGGACATGGGCCTTACCGTAATAATGGTCGAGCACCGTCTGCAGGAAGTCATCCCGGCGGCAAGCCGGCTGCTTATCATGGACAAGGGGCGGCTTCTGCACTACGGACCGACAAGACAGGTGTGCGAGGAGGTCTCGGACAGACCGGACCTTCTGGCGGCGATGCCCAGCACGGTACGGCTCTTTAAGATCATGGGCGGCGAGGGCGACTGCCCGCTTACGGTAAGCGAAGGCCGCGCCTGGGCGGAAACGTTCGGAAACGACGTACAGCCGGTGTTTGCGGCTTCTGGAAAAGCGAAGGACGGCAGCGCGCCGGAAAACCTCGGGTCCGCGGGAGACGACGGAGCAGCAGACAAGGACGTTCCCGCGATGGAGTTCGACGACGTCTGGTTCCGCTACGGAAAGGATCTTCACGATGTGCTCCGCGGAACGACACTGAGCGTAAAGCAGGGCGAGATATTCTGCATACTGGGAGGCAACGGCAGCGGCAAGACCACGTGCCTGGGCGCCGCGGCAGGCCTCAACAAGCCGTACAGCGGCACGGTCAAAGTGTTCGGCAAGAACGTCCGCGATTACAAGAACC
>JAFZRK010000145.1 GCA_017619905.1 Bacillota bacterium | reverse complement strand
CCTTGCTTATGCGCGCGGAGAACTCCGTGGACGGCGAGGTCCCGTTGACCTTGGCTCCCAGCACGATCACCCAGTCCGCGGTCTCGGGGGGCTGGCGCATCTGCATGTCCACCACCCTGTAGGTGAAGATCCCGAAGTTCGCCAGACAGGCGATTATCAGGATCCCGAGTATCCCTTTGACGGCTTTGGGCAGGCCGGAGCTTCCGGAGAACAGGAAGCTGAAGATCAGGAACACAGCGCCCGCTATGAACCAGATGTAGTTGAACCAGTTCTTTGAACGGAAGAACGACAGCACTGCCACGCCGTACGCAAAGCTGACCATGGCCAGTATGAAGAAGATTATGCTGACCAGACCCGCGCCTTTTCTTTTCTTTTTATTCCCCTTCTTTGCCATCGTTTCCTCCCGGTATCTCTTTCCCGCGCAGCCCTTGTCTTCCGGCCGCGCACTGTTTCCGCCCTTTTGTAATACTAATAATATACCATAAAAATGACGCCTCGGTGACTGCAAATAAAAAGGCGCGCTTTGGGGGCGCGCCTTAAATGCGTTTTACGGGATAGGTCAGCCGACCTTCACGAACGGCTTGACGTTCGGCTTGGGATATACGTGGATGACCTTCTTGGGGCAGGCCTTCGCGCAGAGTCCGCAGTTCTTGCACTTCTCGGGGTCTATCTTCGCGTGATTGTCCTCCACGTGGATGGCGTCGAACTTGCAGGCCTTTTCGCAGAGCTTGCAGCCGATGCATCCGGCGGAGCAGAGCTTGTTGGTGACAGCGCCCTTGTCGGCGGAGCTGCACGCAACGAACACGCGCTTTACGTCCGGAATGATGTCTATGATCTTCTGCGGACAGGTGGCGGCGCAGAGTCCGCATCCTACGCAGACTTCCCTGTTGACCTTGGCAAGGCCGTTGCAGACCTCGATGGCGCCGTACGGGCAGACCTTCTGGCAGTCGCCGAAGCCGATGCAGCCGAACTTGCAGGAGCCCGGTCCGCCGAACATGCTCTTGGCGGCGGCGCAGGTCTTTATGCCCTGATAATCCATCTCGGGCTTGGTGGAGTCGCACAGACCGGAGCAGCGCACGTTGGCTACCTGCTCTATTACGTCCAGAGCGTCCTGACCGAGTATCGCGGCTATGGCAGCCGCGGCGGCGTCAGCGCCCGGAACGCACAGGTTGGTCTTTACGGTGCTGCCTTCAGCAGCAAGAGCAGCGGCGTAGTCGTCGCATCCGGCGAATCCGCACGCGCCGCAGTTGGCGCCGGGAAGCTGCTCCCTTATCTTTACCTGAGTCTCGTTTACCGGCACGGACATGAACTTGGCAGCCAGCGCCAGAAGCAGAGACGCGATGAATGCTATCGCTATCGCTATGATTACCGGATAAATGAATGCTTGCATGGCCGCCTCCTACATACCGAATATCTTCTCCAGCATGCCGGAGAAGCCCAGGAAGCAAAGACTTGTTATGGATGCCGCTACCAGCGTGGAAGCGACGCCCTTGAAGGCCTCGGGGTAATCGTTGGTCTCGATCTTGCTGCGGACGCCCGCGAACAGGAACATGGCCAGCAGGAAGCCGACGCCGGATCCGAACGAGTTGAGCATGGACTGCAGGAAACCGTATCCGTTGTCTATGTTCAGCACGCATACGCCCAGGATGGCGCAGTTGGTGGTGATCAGCGGGAGGTAGATACCCAGAGACTTATGCAGACCGGGGATGTACTTCTTGAGGAAGATCTCTATCATCTGCACCAGAGCGGCTATTACCAGTATGAAGATTATCGTCTGCATGAAGCCGATGCCGAGGGGCTCCAGCAGGTAGGTCTGTATGGGCCAGGTTACCGCGGTGGCTATTACCATTACGAATATTACCGCAATGGACATTCCCATGGCGCTGTTCAGCTTCTTGGAAACGCCCAGGAACGGGCAGATGCCCAGGAACTTAGCCAGAACGTAGTTGTTGGTGATTATGGCGCTGAGGACTATGTAGAAAATTGCTGCTGCACTCATTCTTCAGCACCTCCTTCCTCGACCTTCTGCGAGCAGAAAGCGGCGCCCGGGCAGCCCAGACACTTGTTCTGCTGCTTATCCTTTACCTTGCCTTTGGTGAGCTTGTTCACTATGGCGATCAGCGTTCCGAAGATGAAGAACCCGCCGGGGGCCATCACCATGATGGTGAACGGGGTGATGGTGCCGGCTGTTACGGCGTGGCCGAAGATGGTGCCGCTTCCCAGCAGCTCCCTTATGCAGGCCATTACGGTAGCCGTAAGCGTGTAGCCGATGCCCATTCCTATGCCGTCCAGCATGGAGTCTATGACGCTGTTCTTGCTGGCGAACGCCTCGGCGCGGCCGAGTATGATGCAGTTTACTACGATCAGCGGGATGTACACGCCCAGCGCCTTATCCAGCGAGGGCAGGTACGCCTTGAGCGCCAGCTGCACCATGGTCACGAACGATGCGATCACTACTATGTAGCAGGGTATGCGCACCGTGTCGGGTATTATCCTCTTGAGCGCGGAGATCATGATGTTGGAGCAGGTAAGAACGACCAGAACGGAAACGCCCATTCCCAGACCGTTTATCGCCTGCGTGGAGATCGCCAGCGTGGGGCAGGTACCCAGGACGAGCACCAGCACCGGATTCTCGCGGATGATACCGTTTGTCAGTATCTGAAGCTTGGACTTCTTCATTTCGCGGCACCTCCTTCCGCGGGCTTGAACGTCTTATGACGCGTGAGCCGGTCTATGTGAGGAGTCAGTATGTTCATGAGCAGTATCGCGAAGGACACGCCTTCCGGATAGGAGGCGTACACTCTGATGAGCATGGTGAACAGTCCGCAGCCGATGCCGAAGATTATCCTTCCGGACGTGGTTATCGGGGACGTTACGTAGTCGGTAGCCATGAAGATGGCGCCCAGCATTACGCCGCCCGCGCAGAGCTGGAAGATGGGATCCAGTCCGAACACCAGCGAAAGCACTGCCACGGTCGCCAGGAACGATACCGGTATGGCCGGGGAGATGACCTTTCTTATTATAAGATATATACCGCCGAGTATCAGGGCCGCCGCGCTGATCTCTCCCATGGAGCCGCTTATGAGGCCCAGGAACATCTCAAGGTTGGTGGGAACCTGCTGACCGGCAGCGAGAAGGCCAAGAGGCGTGGCGCCCGTGACGGCGTCCACTTCTGCTACTGCCAGAATGGCCGGGCTCATCTTGGAGTTGATGACCCAGCTGGCCATAGGTCCGGCGAAGCCGATGAACAGCGCTATCCTGCCTACGATGGCGGGGTTCGCGAAGTTCTGGCCGAGGCCTCCGAATATCTGCTTTACTACTACAATTGCTATGAAGCATCCTACGGCAGCCATCCAGATGGGAAGACGGACCGGGAGGTTGAAGGCCAGGATGAGGCCCGTCACCGCCGCGCTCAGATCTCCTATCGTGTTGTCGCGCTTCATGATCTTTCTGGATATCCACTCGAAGAATACGCAGAAGATGATGCAGCATACGGACAGGATTATGGCTCTGATGCCGAAGACGTATGTTGATACGGCGAGCGCGGGGATGAGAGCTATCAGCACGTCCCTCATTATGCTCGTCGTGTTCGCGGGCGCTGCCACATGGGGCGCCGACGCGACAATAAGATTTGTATGTCTTTCTGCCATTATTTCTTCGATGCCTCCATTACCATGGCTTTCGCCTGTCTGAACTCAAAGTTGAGCGGTTTTCTTGCCGGGCACACGTAGGCGCAGGATCCGCAGTCCATGCAGTAGAGCACGTCCAGCTCCATGAGCGCTTCCACGTCCTTGTCCTTGAAGGCCCTGGAGATCTTCGCGGGCATCAGGCTCATCGGGCAGGTCGCCACGCAGCGTCCGCAGTTGATGCACGCGGTCTCTTTCCTCTGCTGGGCGAAGTCGCCGTTGAAGCAGAGTATGGCGCTGTTGGCCTTCATCACTGCCAGGTCGTCGCGCGGGATGGCTCTGCCCATCATGGGTCCGCCCAGGACTATCTTCTTCGGCTCTTCCTTGAGGCCTCCGCAGTACTCTATGACGTCGCTGATCATTGTGCCTATGGGCACTTCCACGTTCTGCGGGTTGACGACTATGTTGCCGTCCACGGTGACCGCCTTGGAGACGAGAGGCACTCCGGTCTTTATGTAGTGCTGGAGCTTAAGGACGGACGACACGTTGGAAACTATGCAGCCCGCGTTCAGCGGCAGCATTCCGTAGGAAACGACGCGGCCGGTGGTCTCGTAGATGATGACGCGCTCCGCGCCCTGCGGGTAGATCTGCCTGAGCTCGTGCACCTTTATGGCGCTGTCGCCGGCCAGAACTTCCCTGAACGCCGCAATGGCGTCCGGCTTGTTGCCCTCTATGCCTATTACGGCATTGGGGATCTGCAGCCACTTCATGATGTTCCTGATGCCGTCGACTATGTCGCGGGTGTAGGTCACCATTACCGCGTGGTCCACGGTGATGTACGGTTCGCACTCGGCTCCGTTGATGATCAGATAGTCCACGCTGCCGGGCTTGATGTTGAGCTTGGCGGCCATGGGGAAGCTGGCGCCTCCCAGACCTACTACGCCGGAATCTCTGGCGGCATTGATGAAGTCCTCGAAGCTGTTGATCTCCGGGGGCACCACCGTATCGGCGAGCTCACGCTTTCCGTCCGACTTGATGACTATGCTGGTGTCGGTCTTTCCGTACTGGGTCATACCCTGGATCACAGCTTCCACAGTACCCGACACGCTGCTGTGGATGGGCGCGCTTATGCGTCCCTCGGAATCCCCTATGAGCTGTCCCACCTTGACGGCATCCCCTGCTTTTACCAGCGGCTTGCAGGGAGCGCCGATGTTCTGGCTCATGGGAATGTACACCTTTTCCGGGTCTTCCATCCTTTTGATGGCCATGCCGGCGGTGTTCTTACTGTGATCTACATGTACGCCATTAAGACGCTTTGTCAGTCCCATAAAAACGCTCCTGTTAAACAACACAAAACGGGCAAGTCAAACTTGCACATACACGTACTTTACTACAATTAAATCAATTTGTAAAGCGTTGCCTTCGCACATGCTTCAGCCATTCTTCATATACAATACAGTAGGGAATATGATATAATGAATCGTTTTATAGGGGGACAGATAATGAACAGGACTATTCTTCTGGACGGAGCGTCCGGCACCCTGCTGTGGAGCATGGCGGAGGCCCGGGGAATACCCAAGATACCGGTCTGGAGATACAACAAGCTTGCGCCGCAGCTGGTAGAGAGCATAGCCCGGGCCTATCTTGACGCAGGATCCGGCATCATATATTCCAACACGTTCTGCGCCAACCCTCCGGCCGTGGAGCAGGAAGGCGAAGATCTGGAAGAGATAATACGCACCGGGGTGGCAATAGCCAAAAGCGCCGCTGCTGAATACGGCGCAAAGACGGCGCTGGATTTCGGACCTCTCATGAACGCCCTGGAGCCCTTCGGGGGCACTTCGGAAGACGACTGCCGCGGGTATTTCCGCAGGATGTGCCGCCTTGGAGCCGCCGAAGGCGCGGACCTGATAGTCCTGGAGACCTTCATGGATGCCCCAATGCTGCGCATAGCCGCGGAAGAAGCCGCAGAGACCGGGCTTCCGCTGTTCTGCACCATGAGCTTCGCGAACGGCAGCCGAACATTCTTCGGATCGTCCATAGACGACATGCTGGAAGCGCT
>JAFZRK010000144.1 GCA_017619905.1 Bacillota bacterium | reverse complement strand
GCTTGAACGCCTGCTCGACGACGGTGTTGGACGTCATGGGCAGATACCCAACGTGCACATCCTGCGTAACGCCTATAAGAGCAGTCTCCCAGCAAAGGGACCCGTCGCTCCCGGCGCATGGCAGTTCCACACAGTAGCAGCCAAGCGCGCTTCTGCCGTTCACCTCCGCGGGCGTCTGTTCCGCCAGGCGGAGCTTAGTGCCCATGGGCAGGATCTCTCCTGCGTGGACTGTCGGGACTGCCGTATCGTCGAGTATCAGTTCGCTTCCGGTAACGATAAGGTATTTTTCAGGACGGATCGCCGCGATCCACTCGCTGCGGTCTTTGCACAAAGCCAGGACATCGCTGCGCACCCAGCCGCAGAAGGAACCTGTCAGCACGTATCTCCACTCGCCATCGGCGCTCTCATGCAGCACAGCCACGCCTGCGCAGGGCATTATCTCCGCGCTGACGAAGTCGCTGCAGTATGTCTCACCCGGGTCCTCCGAGGCGAAATCGTCCGAGGGCAGCCGCTGCGCCACGGTGCGCCGCAGGCAGACTGCATAGACCGGCGTGACGGTCGAAGGAACATCTTCAAAGCCGCAGTTGGCCTCCAGCGCGGTCCAGTAGTCCTCCCCGGGGACGCTGCCGTTGACATACACGGTCTTTTCGCCGGAGCGCATCCCGTCCAGAAACTCACGGTCCAGAAGCGACAGAACGATATCGCACTGCAGTTCGGACGGAAGATCGTACAGGAACAGTTTTTTCTCTTTGTTTTCCTCGATGCTGTTGTATAGCACGAACGCGGGATTGTTTTCGTTGAACGAAGCGATCTCCTCCGGTGAGAACAGCAGTGTATCTTCGTCGTTTTTCCAGTATCCGGCGCTGAGCATTTCGGAAGTGACTCCGGTCACGGTCTGCACGGGGACGTCAAAGCTCTGCCCGGATGGCTGCGCGTCATCCGGACTGCTGTAGCTGCGTCCGGGCCTGCTCAGCGCTCCGCCCAGCAGAACGCCTGCAAAGAAAAGAATGGCCGCTCCGAAGATCAGAGGGAATAGTTTTTCGCGTTTCATGGTGATTGCCTTTTATCGTTCATAAAGTAGCCGCAGATGGCAAAAAACGGCAGCGATAAGCTGCATACAGTCGTATATGGGAAGGGCACCGGTTCCATAAGGCCCATCAGCAGTATTCCCGCAGCGGCGGCAGCAAGGCAGCGGGCGGGGATACGTCCGTCAGGTCCGAATAAGCAGCGCATCCCTGCGGCGCACCAGCGTACTGCCGATGCGGCCAGCAGCGCAAAGCCGATGATTCCGAAGCGCCTCAGCATCTCAAGATAGGTGTTATGCGCGTGCGGTATGTAGGCCTCGTGATGGCCCGCAGTCACTCCGCCTATGCCGTCGGTGTTCATAAGAGATATTCCGAACCATGTGCGAAGCGGCGTCTTTCCGATATCTTCCAGAGCCCGCCGCCAGGTGATGAAACGGTCGCTCACGGTTCCCGTATCGTCGATGATGTCGCGCGACGCCAGATCGCTGAGTTTTGCGAGCAACTGTGCCCGCCCTGTAAGAGAACAGTAGAGCGACAGGACGGCCCGGTATATGATCGTCGGCAGATACATCGACAGCGTGCAGATGACCACCGCAAGGATGCCGAGCGCAGCGGCCGTCAGGATCCGCAGCAGTCTGCCCCGTTTGCCTTCAGCGCTGCGCAGCATCGCAGAAAAGACCAGCAGTCCTATGCAGAAGGATACGCAGAGGATGCCCGTGCGGCAGTTCGTAAGGCCCAGTGTGATCCATCCGATGATCCCGCTCAGGACCCAGATGATGCGTCCGCGTCCTGTGGCGCGTAAAAACGAGTATATCGAGAGCAGGCACAGCGCGGTGCAGGAAAATGCGAAGATGTTCGCGTTGGTCAGACCGCACAGCCGCCCGAGCTGGAAGCAGCCAAAAGCAAGATCGCGATCCGTCGTTTCGTAAGACAGCGATGCGGTCGCGTGAATAAGGACAAAGAGGCAAAGGATGCTCAGTCCAAGCACGGAAGCGGAAGCGAACAGGGAGAAGAGCCGGTCCGGCTCCGGGGCAACGCGTATGGCAAAAAACAGCGAGAAGACCACTGCCCAGACTACATAGGGACGGGATACGAAAACAGCGGACGAGAAACCGTAGTTCAGCGCGGCGCTCACTACTGCGCACACCGGCATGAACAGCAGCATAAGGATGTCTGCTCCCCTGAAGAGCTTTCCGCGCAGGATGCAGAAGGCGCAGACCGCGACCGCGGCGGCGCCGGTAAGGGCATACAGTATCTTTTCAAAGTCCATCCAGAAGCCCTGGAGCGTATAGAGCAGCGCGACCGCGGGGACATATATTCCCAGAACGAGTCCCACGAGCCGGTCGCTCATCAATGGCCCGTGTTCAATTGTCAGGGCGGCGCTTTGTCCGCGCCCGCTCTCGGAACGGATCGTCGACTTCATATCCAGTGTTCCCGGTTGCCAAAGGTAATGATCAAAAAACCAATAACATATCATTATATGCATATTTTGGCTGGTTTTCAACCGGGGCGGCGCAGCGGGGTCTTTTGTTGCAGCGGCTGCGGATAGATATTATAATTTAATAGACAGGCGGGCAGGCGTTCAGCGGCCCGGCCGGATCATCATAAAAAGGGAGGACGGACGTATGGGCGTTTTCAAGTGCGCTCTTTGCGGGAATGAATGCCGCGGACGGCGCTGGACGGTCAAAGGCGGGAAAAAGATATGCGCAGAGTGCAGCAAGAAGCTCGACAAGGAATGGAAGTATTCCGAGTGGAGCAAGATGAGCATATCGCGGATAAAGACTTTTTTCGATGAAAAGGAACTTATCGCCTCGCACGGGACCTGCTCCTTCTGCGGCTGCAGGATAGATCCGGACAGCGCGAACAACATGGTGCTCAGCGACAAGAGCGTCATCTGCGGCAGCTGCGTTGAGAGCATGCGTCTGGCAAAGCCGGTGTTCGTTACGGTGGAACACGGTCCGGGCTACGAGTATAAGGAAGCTGCGGACGATCCCATGCCGGAGCTTACGCTGCAGGACGTTCCCTGGGTGCAGAGAGAAGCCGCGGAAGAGCGCGAGAGACGCATCGAAAAGTACGGCAGCCACAAGGCGGTCTTCATAGTGGACGACGTCACCAAGTATCAGAAAGCCGATGACGCCCACCAGATATACGGCAGGGTGGTCCTCGGGCGCATAGACAAGGGCGACACGCTCCGCGTCAGAAGAAGAGAAGGCGAATACCGCAAGGTTGTCGACTGGATAGATCCACAGGAATTCAACAAGAAGGCCAGATACCTCTCCGAGGGCTACGAAGGCAACCTGATGGTCCAGGGCGACGTCTCGTTCATCTATCCGGGCGACGTCCTTACAGTCGAGAAGATCTAAGGGGGCGCGCCATGGCTGAGAAAAAGAAGAAAAGATTCGACAACGGCCCGTGCCCCATATGCGGCAGGGCGATCATAAATCTGAACTACATCACCAAGCTCGCGGACGGTACGGAGGTCTGCCCTGACTGCGTCAATAAGATCAGGGTGATGTACCCCCTGTCATACGGCAGAAAGAAGGGCAAGAAGAAGACGGAGCGGCTGGACCCCATAGAAGCGCTTACCCTGGACGAGTTTCGCGCCGCCATGGAGAAGGCGCCGGAATACATCGAGAAGCTCCGCGCCAAGTACGGACGCAACGCAGTATACAAGGTCGACGGGATAAGCATGTATCCCCACGGCTGGTTCCACGCGCCCTATATCTGCGCCAAGGGACGGGTCGTCTTCGGGTTCTTCGACATCGGCGACGAGGTGGAAGTGATACACCTGGGCGTGCCCGTCAGGGCAAAGATAGTCGACATAGCAAGAGAATACGTTAACGAAAAGGGCTGCGACGCGTGGTTCAGAAGAGGAGAAGGCGGGTATCCGCTCAAGTGGATGGTCTTCAGCCAGAAGGATCTGGTGATATCCCCGGGCGACCTCATAGTAAAGGGTTGATGGAAAGGCAGTTTCGGACATGAAGATAACAGTGCTCGAAGGAACAAAGAGATACGAAGTGCCGTTTTCGGAAGGCAGCACCATACTGGCTGCCCTGCAGACCGCGGGCGTTCAGAGCATAACTGCCCCGTGCGGAGGAAACGGCACCTGCAGGAAGTGCAGCGTGAACGTGCAGAGCAGCAGCTTTTCCGGTACCTGCCTTGCATGCGTCACGAAGGCGGAGGACGGCATGACGGTGGAGATCGCTCCGGAGGAGCGCATGTCCTTTGCCGACAGCAGCGGAGGGAAGGTCTACGGGCCGGATCCCGGGCAGAGCGGATACGCGGCGGCATTCGACATAGGCACCACCACCGTCATTTGCCAGCTTCTGGATCTGGCGACCGGAAACACCCTGACTAAGTTCCGCGGAAGCAACGAACAGCGCATATTCGGCGGGGACGTGCTCTCGCGCCTTAAGGCGGCGGAGGAGGGCCACGCGGAAGAGCTGCACGAAAAGCTCGCCGCTCAGACGGACCAGTATCTGGATAAACTCTGCCGGACCGCAAAGGTGGACAAAAAAGACGTGCGGCTCCTTGCGGTCACCGGAAACACCATAATGATGCATTTCTTCGCGGGGCTGGATCCCGCGCAGATCAGCACCGCGCCGTTCACACCGGTGTCGCTGTTCGGAGATACCGTAAACGGAAAGGACATAGGGCTCGATTTCGACGGCAGCGTATACATCTGCCCCGCGGTATCCGGGTTCATAGGCAGCGACGTCGTCTGCGGCATTCTTTCCTCGGGCGTTTCCGCTGCTGAAGGGCAGACCATGCTGCTGGACCTGGGCGCCAACACGGAGATGGTGATAGGAAACAAGGACGGGATGCTGGCATGCGCCGCGGACGGCGGAGCGGCTTTCAAGGCATCTCTTCTGGAGCACGGCATGATGGCGTCCACCGGAGCCATAGCGGGCGTTAAATACGAGGACGGAGAGCTTAAACTGGAGGTGCTCGGAGGCGGCAAGCCGAAAGGCATCTGCGGATCCGGTCTCATAGACGTTCTCGGAATAATGCTCAGGGAAGGCGTTCTGGACGAGATGGGTCACATCGCAGAAGCGGACGAAGTCGGCCCGGAGATGGCGCGCTTCATCGGGGAGGAAGAGGGCAGGACGGTATTCTATCTTACGGAAGATAAGAAGATATTCATTTCCCAGGCGGACATCAGCAAGTTCCAGATGGCGAAAGCCGCGATATACGCAGGCGTCTGCGTGCTGTCGGAGGAGGCGGGAGTCTCCCCGGCGGAGCTCGACAGACTTCTGCTGGGCGGAGGTTTCGGAGCGTTCGCGCACAGGAGCAGTTCCGCAGTTCTGGGAATCATCCCCTCGGAGTGCAAGGGAAAGACGATCAAGATGGGCAACGTGGCGCTTGCGGGAGCGGTATCCGCGGCGCTTTCCGGAGAGGCCCGCGCTGAGCTGTCCAGAATACAGAAGATCGTAAAGGTGACGGACCTGCCCACGCATCCGTCCTTCAGCGACGCGTTCACGGACGGAATGTTCTTTGATTAAAACATATACACACACTGAAAAAGCAGCGCCCGCGTAAGGCGCTGCTTTGTTTTTCCGGTAATAGAGGGCTTTGTTCTACACCGCACCGGGGTAGTGCGCTGCGACTATGTCTTCCAGCTGCTCCGGTTCCAGCCCGAGCACTATCGCCACGCCTTCCGCGCGTATCTCCGTGCGGGCGGCGTCCTTTTTCTGTATCTCTTCCGTATCCGTCATGGAGAACATGCTTCCGCGGCTCTCCTTAAGGAAGAACTTGATGTGGCCTATGGTGCCTCCCAAAGCTTCCGTCTCCTCCGCGACAGCCCTCATGAAGCTTTTCAGCAGCACTTCCGCCTCGGACAGTTCCTCCCGGAAGACCATCCGCACGGAAGCGGTGACGGACGCCTCGTGAGTGGTGATCTCTATGTTCTCGTGCAGATGGTGGTGCTCATGATCATGGCCGTGGTGGTCGTGGTCATGATGATGCTCATGGTGGTCGTGTCCGCATCCGCAGTGCTCGTGTTCATGCTCGTAGTGATCGTGTCCGGTCATCGTTTCTTTTATCTCTTCCATATCGTCCGTCCTCTGTTATTCAGCTTTGGCCATCAGTTCTTCGAATATCTTTTCGTTTATGGGCTCCAGAGCGCAGACCGGATATACCTGCGCCGGTCCGCTCAGCGCCTTCACAGACGAGTATACCTGCGCCAGCGTCTCCGCGTCCACTTTGTCGGTCTTCGTCATAAGCACGGTATCCGCTCCTTCGAGCTGCCCCTGAACGAATTCCGGCGTTATCTTAAACAGCTTCTTCCAGCGGCTGGCATCCGTGAGAGTAAGCATTACGGAGTCAATTCCGAACGCCTCCTTAAGCTTGTTCTTTACCGATACCGGCAGGGCCATTCCGGTGGCTTCGATTATCAGCCAGTCCGGCTCGTACTGCGACTCTATGGCCTGCACCGCGTCCGTAAGCTCCAGCGCGCCAGTGCAGCAGATGCAGCCGGAGAACACGCTCTCCACGGACAGCGCCGCGCCCTCCAGTATCTCGTTATCCACGCCGACTTCGCCGATCTCGTTCTCCAGAATGACGACCTGCGGGAAGTCCGGCCTGCCTGTAATGTATCTTGCCAGCTGCAGAAGGACCGTGGTCTTTCCGGAGCCGAGGAATCCTCCGAGTATTATCGTTTTCATGTTTCCCCTCCGAATATCATTATACTATCCCGCGGAGGATTTTTCCAGCACGGCAAATGGTGTATAATATCAGCGGAGGATCCTATGATAGACACCACTCTCTGCCACATGTACAAAGACGGCAAATGGCTGATGATGCACCGCGTCAAGAAGGAGGGCGACCTCAACGAGGGCAAGTGGATAGCCCCCGGCGGAAAGTCCCTTCCCGGAGAGACTCCCGAGCAGTGCGCGCGCCGCGAGGTCCTGGAGGAGACGGGTCTTACCGCGGGCAGCATGGAATGCCTGGGCGTGGTGCATTTCCGCTCCGACATCTGGGAGGACGAGGAGATGTATCTTTTCGTCTGCGGGGACTTTACCGGCGACCTGGCGGAGGACTGTCCTGAGGGCGAACTTGCCTGGATCGACGAAGACCAGGTGATGGATCTTCCGATGTGGGAAGGGGACCGTCTCTTCATGCCGGACGTGCTGGCGAAAAAAGGCGGAATCGACCTTACGGTAATCTACGAAGGCGACCGTCTGGTGAGCTGGAGCAGGGACCGGTAAAGCCCTTGCGCGGGGTGCTCCGAAAGGCCGCCGCAAAGCCACCGCCCGACGCCGCCAAACGCTTTGAAATATCAATAAAAACAGCCATCTCAAACAGGCAAAAAAACTGTTGACATTCGAATGTCTGTTGTGATAGTATTTGTGCGTTGCCGCAAAAGCAGCGCACTCTTTTATTGTGCGCAATTATGCGGACGGAAATCTAGAAGAAAGGAGATATTAAATGCCTACCATTAACCAGCTGGTTAGAGAGGGAAGGACCCAGACCGTAAAGAAGTCCACGAGCCCGGCTCTGCTCAAGGGAATGAACTCGCTCAGAAGAGTTCCTACAGACACCAAGGCGCCCCAGAAGAGGGGAGTATGCACGTCTGTAAAGACCGTTACCCCTAAGAAGCCGAACTCCGCACTTCGCAAAGTCGCCCGTGTACGTTTAACTAACGGCATCGAGGTAACTGCTTACATCCCCGGTATCGGTCACAACCTTCAGGAGCACAGTGTTGTTCTTATCCGCGGCGGCCGTGTAAAGGATCTGCCTGGTGTAAGATACCACATCGTGCGCGGCACACTTGATACCGCCGGCGTCGCCAACCGCGGCCAGGCTCGTTCCAAGTACGGTGCCAAGAGGCCCAAGGCCAAGAAGAAGTAATTCTTCGTACTGAAAAAGTTTTGATCGTAAAAATCGGGAATAGTGCCCATTGATATATATTATCTGGGCACCGCAGTAAACCAAGTGTTACTGAGTACCGATGAATTGCAACCTAGCAAGGAGGGAAAAGAAGTGCCTAGAAGAGGTAATGTCCCCAAAAGGGAAGTTCTCCCCGATCCGGTCTACGGCGACGTCGTAGTAGCCAAGCTTATCAACAGCATCATGCTGGACGGTAAGAAGGGCGTTGCGCAGAAGATCGTCTACGATGCCTTCGACCAGATCAAGGAGGAAACAGGAAAAGAGCCATTGGAAGTCTTCCAGGCGGCTATGGCAAACATCATGCCGCAGGTGGAAGTTAAGGCCAGGAGAGTCGGCGGCGCCAACTATCAGGTTCCTATCGAAGTAAGACCTGAAAGACGCCAGACCCTGGGTCTTCGCTGGCTCACCAACTACACAAGGGCCCGCGGCGAGCGCACCATGAGCGAGAGACTCGCGAAAGAACTCATGGACGCAGCCAACGGAACCGGAGCTTCTGTAAAGAAGAGAGAAGATACACACAGAATGGCAGAGGCCAACAGAGCCTTTGCTCACTACAGGTTTTAAGGAGGAGCCAGGATGCCAAGAGCGTTTTCTCTTGAAAACACCAGAAATATCGGCATCATGGCCCACATCGATGCCGGTAAAACGACAACCACTGAAAGAATACTGTTCTACACCGGAAGGACCCACAAGATCGGCGAGACGCACGACGGAGCGGCGGTCATGGACTGGATGGAGCAGGAGCAGGAGAGGGGCATCACCATTACGTCTGCCGCTACTACGGCTCAGTGGAAGAACACAAGGATCAACATCATAGACACTCCGGGCCACGTGGATTTCACCGTGGAAGTGGAGCGTTCCTTAAGAGTCCTTGACGGCGCCGTTACAGTTCTGTGCGCAAAAGGCGGAGTAGAGCCGCAGTCCGAGACTGTCTGGAGGCAGGCGGAGAAGTACCATGTGCCCAGGATGATATTCGTCAACAAGATGGACATCACCGGAGCGGACTTTTACCACGTGCTTCAGATGATCAAGGACCGCCTTAAGGCCCCCGCCGTGGCCGTGCAGCTGCCTATCGGTTCCGAAGGGTCCTTTGTCGGCGAGATAGACCTTATCGAAATGAAGGCGGAGATCTACACCGACGATCTAGGCAAGGTAATAGACGAGACGGAGATCCCGGCGGACATGCTTGACAAAGCAAAGGAGTACCGCCAGATCCTGCTCGAGGCCGTAGCCGAGTCGGACGAGGAGCTTCTGATGAAGTTCCTGGAAGGTGAGGAGATCAGCTCCGCCGAGATCAAAAAAGCAATACGCAAGCTGACCATCGCAAACGAGATGGTACCCGTACTGTGCGGATCGGCATACAAGAACAAGGGCGTACAGCTCCTGCTGGACGCTATCGTGGACTACATGCCGGCGCCTACGGACATCCCTTCGATCAAGGGCATAGTCCCCAAGACGGAGAAGGAAGAAGAGCGTCATTCCTCCGACAGCGAGCCGTTCGCGGCCCTGGCGTTCAAGATAATGACGGACCCCTTCGTGGGCAAGCTCGCGTTCTTCCGCGTATACTC